>JBILPR010000490.1:0-2856 GCA_044373795.1 Algoriphagus sp.
AAGGTTTAAGAAAGTAAGATGATCTAGTGTGAAATGGTTGTGGATTTTTTACTTTTTGTTGAATGGCCGAAAGAATCCATTGTTTACATTCAGTGTAGAAATTCACTAACGGCATATCTTTCAGGATAAACTTTTCTTAAATTTCCCTTCCTCAATAAACACAAGCCCATGCGCGACCTAGCAGACTTTCATCGCCCGATAACCGAGCTTTTCGCTCAACCCAAAACTGCTTCCGACTGGGATCAATATCGTCTCAGTGACGAACAGATTGCCTTCTTCAATGAAAATGGCTATCTGGCCGGCATCAAAATGCTGGACGAAGTTCAGATCGAAGCGTTGAAAAAAGCCCTTGACGAAGTGATGGATCCCACCCATCCACTTCATCATCTTTTCCATGAGTTTCATAGCAACGAGTCCGGAGATCCGAACAAGGTTTTGTTCCATTCTTTAGGACACTGGAGATTGGCGACAGCTTTTCATGATGCGATCTGGAATCCTGCTTTTCGGATGGCAGCAAGCCAATTGCTGGGAAATCGGGCTGTGAGATTTTGGCACGATCAGCTATTTTGCAAGCCCGCACATCACGGTGGAAATGTGGCCTGGCATCAAGATTATTCCTATTGGACCAGGACGATCGCGATGCAGCACCTGACTTGCTGGTGCGGACTCGATGATGCGACGGAAGAAAACGGCTGCCTCCAATATGTGCCGGGTTCACACCGTTGGGGTTTGCTAGACAAACCTGCACTTGCCGGAGAAATGGATGGTCTGATGGCAATGATGACCGAGGATCAAAAAGCCGAATTCAAACCTGTGGCTATTCCGCTGAAAGCTGGTCATGCGGCATTCCACCATCCGCTGTTGGTTCATGGAAGCTTTGCAAATTATTCGGACCGGTCCAGAAAAGCGTTTGTGCTGAATGTTTTTGCGGATGGTACTGTATCCGACACAGATGAGCCTTTACTTCAAGGAGTGCCTGTGATTCCGAAAGGTGAAAAAATGGGAGGGAAGTTCTTTCCGCTGATTTTTGATCCGAAGGAGTTGTAAGGAGGGAAAGTTGAAAGGTTGTGAGGTTGGCCCAACTTCAACTGTCGATCTTCAATACTTTGTTGAAAAGTTGGAATGTGAGAAAGTTGTAAGGTTAAGTCCTCAATGACATTTGATTTTTACTATTCGGGGTTGGATCTTTCTCCAAAGGAAATTTGAGTTGTAAAGTTGAAATGGGATTAATCTCTGAGATTTTAAGTCTTGTTTTTTAGCCAATTTTTCAAAAACTCGTATTTCGTAACTCATATTTTCGAAGTACTTCTTAAATTCCCATCTGAATTGGATTTGAGATTTCAGACTTCATAATTCATCCTTCTTACTTAAAAAAAATGGCTTCAGGATTATTTGCATTATTGGATGACATCGCCGTGCTAATGGACGATGTGGCCGTAATGAGTAAATTGGCGGCGAAGAAAACCGCCGGAATTTTGGGAGATGACTTGGCGGTTAATGCCGAAAAAGCTTCAGGATTTGTCTCAGACCGGGAACTTCCTGTGCTTTGGGCGATTTCCAAAGGTTCTCTTTTGAACAAAGTCATCATCCTACCGATTGCCTTTCTTTTAAGTGCTTTTTTGCCTGCAGCGGTAACCGTGATATTGGTGATCGGAGGCTTGTACCTGGCTTATGAAGGAGCAGAAAAAATTTATGAATATCTCGTTCCTCATCCCAAAGAAGTTCATGCAAAGCTGGATGTAGAGCTTTCAGAGGAGCAAATTTTGGCTTTTGAAAAAGAGAAAATCAAATCAGCGATTACTACTGACTTTATCCTTTCTGTAGAAATTGTCATAATTGCCTTGGGAACCGTAACAGATCAGCCGTTACTCACTCAAATACTTGTGGTCACTGTGATTGCGCTGATTGCAACCGTAGGAGTGTATGGAATCGTCGGCCTGATCGTACGGATGGATGAGTTTGGACTGCGATTGATTGCACTCAACGATAAGGATGACAGCATTTCTGATAAGATCGGTGGAGTCTTGGTTAAAGCACTGCCATTTTTGATCCGTATGCTTGCTTTCGTCGGAACTATTGCTTTGCTGCTGGTTGCGGGAGGGATTTTTGCCCACAATATTGAGTTTTTTCATCACCTCCTTCCTACGTGGCCGGCCATTGTAAAAGAGTTTCTGATTGGGTTGGTAGTGGGTATAGCAGTAATGATCCCTGTTTTTATTTTCAAGAAAATCAAAAAGAAAACTTGACAACACGACTTTTTTAGCATGTTTTGGATTTGGAATAGTATCCGACGCAGATAAGCCAAAGCGGCGAGGAGTCCCTTGGACCTCAAAGTTGAGAAAACGGATCTCAGTTTTCTTAATTGATACTTGACCTGAATAATCCGCAAACGAAAAAACAAAACATGATTTTCCGGCAAATATCAAGTAAAGTGAAATAATCCAAATAAGGCTTCGACTTGCTGCCATCCATATGACGAGCGCTCAGCCACCGGGTTCTGATTTTTTTAGAGAGAGGGAGGAGAAAGTGTAGCCTTGTCGGACTTTCTCCACCCTCATTTCAATCTTATAAATCACCGAACTACGGTTGGTGAGCTTGTCGAACTAATTCCAGATGGATTGAATTCGGCTATTAGCACAATTGCATATACTCATTAAATAAAATTTCCAATTTCATAACAAAAACACAATATAATTTAGGATTTTAAAAAGCATCTTTCATTCTAAATATTTACTCTTAGTAGTTTTTTTTTATAAAATAATAGAAAATTATTTATTTTTTTTTGTATTATTTGATCTATTTCCAATCGATATCCTTATGGTAATCTGCATTTTTTTTGGTTTATATTAATTAGAA
>JBILPR010000491.1:0-2844 GCA_044373795.1 Algoriphagus sp.
GAGCTTTTCAAAAAGCCCAAAACCATCGATGAAATTCTTACTCCGATTATTATTGCGCCGGAATCAGCGCTGGCAAATGAAGTTTTGATTCAATTTATCCAAGAGCGAAAGAGCCTTGCTCTGGTTGTCGATGAATTTGGAGGGACCAGCGGGATCGTTTCGATGGAAGATATTATTGAAGAAATTTTTGGAGAAATCGACGATGAATATGACAACGATGATTTGATTGAGCAAAAAACCGGAGAGCAGGAATATTTACTCAGTGCCCGACACGAGATCGATTATTTGAATGATAAATACGGATGGGAATTGCCCATTGGAGACTTTGAGACCCTATCCGGACTGATTCTTTCTTTGGCAGAAAACCTTCCTAAAAAGGGGGAATCAGTGGCTTTTGGTCCTTACACTTTCACAATTGTTACCAAACAAGACCACCGAATTGATTCAGTAAAGCTGAAAATCAGTACTTCGGGTAATTTTTAGATAAGTCTTTGATTCAGATTAAATTTTGAATTTCGTTACTAATGCTATTATTTTGCGACACTCAAAAAAAGCGTAGTATCAAAAATGGCGTTAATTAAACAAATTAGACAGAGAACGGGTCTCGCTATCGGCGTAATTGCCGGCGGGTTAATTCTATTCCTATTGGGTGGAGATTTGCTTAGTCCAAGCTCCAACCTGCTCAATTCAAATCAAAACATCGTTGGTGAAATCGCAGGAGAGGAAATCTCCTACGAGGAATATTTAGCCAAAGTCGAAGAAGTAAAAGCTGGCTATCAGCAGCGAACCGGACGTGTGCCATCAGAAGTTGAGATGTTCACAGTAAGGGAGCAAGCTTGGCAGACCATGATTGTGGAGCGTGTATTCAATGAGGAATATGAAAAACTCGGACTGACTGTTTCTGATGCTGAACTCATTGACATGGTTCAGGGAAAGAATATCGTTGCCGAATTGCGTCAGCAACTTGTGAATCCGCAAACTGGTGAGTTTGACAAAAATCAATTAGTTACTTTTCTTCAGTCACTTGAGACAGCAGATCCTGCTCAACAAGCTTTCTGGGCACAGCAAGAGAGACTTTTTGCAGATTCCAGATTGAGAATCAAATATGACAACCTCATGGCTACTTCAGAATATGCTACATCTGCTGAAGCCAAATTAGAATACAAAGCGGCAAATTCTCTAGCTGACGCTTCAATCCTCTTCATTCCTTACACTGCAATCAACGATTCTGATGTCACCTTGGAAGAAAGTGAATTGACGGCTTATTTGAAAAAAAATCAAAGCAAGTTTAAAACCGGAAACACTGCTAACCTTGAATACATCAGCTTCAGCATTCTTCCGAGCGGAATTGATTCTGCTGATGTTATCACCAGAATTAACCAATTAACTGAGGAATTGAGGACTGCCGAGAATGATTCTCTTTTCGCAGTAAGAAACTCTGAAACTCAGTCTCCATTTTTAACGGTGGCCCCTGGCGATGCACTTCCTGTTGGGCTTACAAGCAATGTTGGTGAAGTGTTGCCTGGCCAGGTTTACGGTCCTTTTGTGACTCCAAATTCTACTTATGTGACATATAAAGTAACTGAGCAATACGAAGGAACTCCAAGAATCAGAGCTTCTCATGTTTTGTTTAGCACTCAGGGTTTGGATAGTGCAGCGATTCTTCAGGTAAGGACTCAGGCAGAGCAAGTGCTTGCCGATGTGAAAGCGAATGGAAATTTTGCCGCAGCTGCCCAGCAATATGGTCAGGATGGTACTGCTCAAAATGGAGGAGACCTTGGATGGTTTGCTAAAGAAGACTTTGTTGAGCCTTTTGCAATTGCTGCGTATGCTGCAAGTGCACCGGGTTTGCTTAATGAATTGGTAGAAACTGAATATGGTTTCCACATCATCGAAGTGACCGAAATGCCTAAAAGCACCTACACTAAGATTGCAACTATTGAGTTGGAGCTTGTCGCAAGTGATGCCACAAGAAATGAAGCGTTCAGAAATGCTGATACTTTCGCTGCTGAGGCAGGTAACAGAGGTGAATTCACCGAGAAAGCTGAGGCAGCCGGATATAGAATCATACAAGCGAATAATCTTGAGTCAGGAAGCAGAAACCTCAATAACATACAGAATGCAAGAGAAGTCGTAAGATGGGCTTTTTCAGAAGCTTCCGAAGAGGAAGTTTCTCCAGTGTTTGAGTTAGACAATTCTTACCTGGTGGCAACTCTTGTCAACAGAAAGGAAGAAGGCGATGCTACTCTGGCAGATGTGAGAGAGCAAGTTGAATTGCTGGTAAGAAATGAGAAGAAGGCAGCGATTATTATTGAGAAGCTGAAAGGAAAAACAACTCTTGCTGAGATGCAGGCCGTTTATCCAAATGAAGCTTCTGTAAATGAAATTCCTGATCTTAAATTGAGTGCTGCAGTGATCCCGGGTATTGGGTTCGCTCCGCGGGCTATCGGATCTGTCTTTGGACTTACAAACGGTCAAATAACAATGCCGATTCAGGAAGATATCGGAGTAATGGTCGCTAAGCTAAACACACTTACCCCTGCCGCGGAAATTGGAGATTATACCAACTACCAAGGTCAATTGACTCAAAACGCTTCGCAAAGAACAACTTATCAAGTGATGATGGCGCTTCAGGAACTAGCCAACGTCAAAGACTTCCGATATAAATTCTTCTAAACTTAAAAAATTTGAACCCATGCCCACAAGCATGGGTTCTTTGTTTATATCCAATCGGATCAGGTTTTAATGAGTCATTGCAATGAAGAATCAATTTGATAAAATAGCCTTCAAGGAAAAATTAGAAGCAACCGGACAATTTCCCATGCTTTATATGTTTAAATTCAT
>JBILPR010000153.1:0-9961 GCA_044373795.1 Algoriphagus sp.
AGGTCAATCAAATACCCGTTTACGATTGCATATTTCAATGCTCCGTCCTTTGACAGGAAGAAGTTTGAAGTCGACCCTGTCATCCATCCGGAGGAGAAAGTATTGGTGCTTTTCAATACCAATATCGGCAATTCATGAAGTTGTCTGGCGGCTCCGTTTTTCACTCTAACAGCCATAAACCCTTGTTTAAGAAGTTCCAAAGCCTGAGCATAATCTAAAGCTTCTATGTTTTCGAATACTTTTTCGTAAACTTTTCCAGTTGTGAAAGTCATGCCGGTTGCATCCAACTCTTCAAATCCGAAGAAAACCTGCATATCTCCCAGGTCTTCAACGGACCCTGACACAAAATAGCTTCCATTTGCTTCTGACTCTCTTCTTCGGATTGCAAGATCAACCGGAAAAAGTTTCTCACCCACTTTCACCTGGACTTCATTCAGAATCAAATCCATCAATTGAATTCCATTATCAGGAATGGCAAAATATTGATCCGTATTGTATTGAGTGTAGGCTTCGGTGGCAATCTGATGCAAAGCATTCAGGATAATCATGAAGTTCAACTGACGGATGTATTGTTTCTCCGGGTCGTTGGTGTATCCTCCCGACTCGATTAGGATCGTGCTTGTTCCCCATTTTTGAATGTTATCCCCAAAAGCACGAGGTTCAAACTCATCGTCATATTTTCCAACCTGACCGGGAATTACCTGCTGAAGGACTTCATTCATTCCGACGATCGTTTGCATGGCTCGCTCGCGAACTTCGTTGACTTCCGTTTCTACATTATAAGCTGGTGCCAAAATTGAAATCGTAGCTTGTTTTGGAGTTCCTTTCACATTGTAATAAACCTGCTGATCGTGAAGATTAAAGCCAAAAGTAGGTTCAAATGAATCCCTGGCAGATTTCAGAACCACAGCCTCAGGAGAAATCTGTGAAATGGCATCCCGATTCAAATCGATGTCGAGGGCATTTCTTCTTTTGAATGCATCCGCTCCGTCAGGATTCAGCATGGGAATGAAACTCAGGTTCAGCTGTGTTTTCAGCGTATTTCTCAGTTCGTCATATTCATCACCCGAAGCTTCCAGGAAATTGAACAGATCAAAGAGAGCCATTGTAGCGGTGCTTTCGTTTCCATGCATTTGGGACCAAAGCATCACTTTTGTTTTTCCGGCGCCCCATTTTAAGTTGGAAATGCTTTTTCCTTCAACAGATTTCCCAAGTTCAGAAATTTCAAAAGAACCTTTATGCTTTTCAATCAGCGGCTGGATATCTGCATGTTTGAATCGGCGATGCGTAATTGCCGGTTCTTTAAACTGATTGAATGCGGCTTCCAAAGTAGTCAAAGGAATGACTTCGAATTCTTTTTTATCTGCTGCATTGCATCCGAAACTTGAAATGGAAAATAGCAATAACATGCTCAAAAAGATGCCGGATTGAACTTTCATGTATTTTTCTTTTTTGATAATTTATTGGTAAAACTAGCCATCTTGACTTATAAATTCCCTTTACTTTTGGCCCAAATTAAAATTATCCCATGAAGCTTTCCATCATCGTCAAGGATCTCGTGCTGAAACACACATTTACTATAGCCCATCAGAGCAGGGATATTCAAGACACGCTCATCGTAAAGCTTGAAGAGGATGGATTTTATGGTTTGGGAGAATCCACGACCAATCCATTTTATGGGATTGACATTGAGAATATGACCGAATGTCTGGAGAAATTCAGACCGGTAGTGGAAAAAGGTGATTGGGAAACTCCAGAGCATCTTTGGGAACTGGGGAAGGAGATTTTCAAAGACAATCCATTTGCTCAGTGTGCGCTTGATCTTGCCGTTTGGGATATCTTCACTAAGAAGAAAGGGCAAAAACTTTACGAATATCTGGCCCTCAATCCGGCAACTATTCCAATGACCAATTTTACCATTGGGATTGATACGATGGAGAAAATGGTCTCCAAAATGAAGGAGGTCGTCTGGCCAATTTATAAAATCAAGCTTGGTACCGCCAATGACCTGGAGATTGTACGCGAACTTCGAAAGCATACCGATTCGATCTTCAGGATTGATGCCAATTGCGCCTGGACAGCAGAGCAGGCGATTCATAACTCAGAAGAATTGGCCGGATTAGGAGTGGAATTTATGGAGCAGCCGTTGGGAAAAGATGATCTGGAAGGAATGAAGGAGGTTTTCAAGTATAGCAAACTTCCTGTAATGGCTGATGAAAGCTGCATCGTAGAATCAGACGTGAAAAAGTGCCACGGACTTTTCCATGGAATCAACGTGAAACTCGTCAAAGCCGGAGGAATCACTCCCGGACTCAGGATGCTTTACGAAGCCAAATCTCTGGGCATGAAAACAATGGTGGGTTGTATGACAGAAAGCTCTATTGGAATCACCGCAATTGCACACATTGCGCCACTTCTGGATTATGTAGATATGGATGGAGCGATGTTATTATCACATGATCCGGCAAGAGGTGTGGTGATTACAGCTGAAGAAGTAACTTTTCCGGAAGGACCCGGAATAGGGGCGGAGTTGGTTTAAAAAATATGGAGGCAGGAGGAAAGGAGGCAGGGATGTGGGTAAAACGGAAATAAGTTTGATTCCTACCATTTTATACTCGATTTCAGAAAACGATTATTGTTCATTTTAAATGAAGGCATAAAAAATCCCGCAGTACTCAACCAGCGGGATTCTTAAATCTTACGTCTCTTTTCAGGATTCCCCTACGATCATTTTGAACCCTTCACCGTGCACGGTGATGATCTGTACTTTTGGATCGTCGCGGAGTAGTTTACGGATTTTGCTGAGGTACACATCCATGCTTCTCGCGTTGAAGTAGCTGTCATCACCCCAGATTTGCTTGAGGGCATGGCTACGATTGACGAGTTTGTTCATTTCAGAAGCGAGCAGGCGGATCAGCTCATTTTCTTTGGAGGTCAGTTTGTTTTTACCTTGAGGACCTTCCAGGATTTGCTCATCGTAATGAAGGATGAAATCGCCGAATGTATAAACTTTCAAAGGAGAGATTTCGCTGCTTTTCTGAGTTCTTCGCAAGATTGCATTGACTCTCAGGAGGAGTTCTTCCATGCTGAAAGGCTTGGTCAGGTAATCGTCCGCACCTATTTTCAGCCCTTCAATAATATCGTCTTTTTGATTTTTTGCTGTAAGGAAAAGTATGGGAAGATCTTCCTGAACTTTCTTGATTTCTTTGGCAAGCGTAAATCCGTCCTTTTTTGGCATCATGATATCCAGCAGGCAAAGGTCAAATTTATCCTTTTTGAATTTGTTCCACCCTTCTTCTCCATCGCGGCAAAGGGTAGGCTCGTAACCTTTCATTTCCAGGTATTCCTTCAGGATATCACCCAGGTTTGGGTCGTCTTCGACCACCAATAGTTTCGCTTTACTCATTTTGTTTTTTAGGTAGGTTAATGGTAAATGTGCTTCCTTTTCCTGGTTCGCTGTGTACGTGGACATCTCCTTTATGAGCTTCCAACATGGTTTTTACGTAAGACAATCCCAATCCAAAACCTTTCACATCGTGGAGGTTTCCCGTAGGAACACGATAGAATTTATCAAATATTTTTCGTTGTGATTCTTTTGTCATCCCCATTCCCTGGTCCTGAATACTGACAATCACCTCGTTGCCATCGTCTCTTGCTTCAATCTTTATTACCGGATTTTCCGGTGAATATTTGTTGGCATTGTCCAACAAGTTGTTGAAGATATGAGTGATGTGAAAAGCATCCCCTTCGATCACCGGATCTTTCAGCTTGTTGACAAAGGAAATTTTCCCATCCCTTTTTTCAAGTTGAAGGCTCATCTGATCTACGTTACTTTCCAGTAAATCGGACAGGTTTATCTTCTCTATTTTGAGTTTAAAGTCTTTCTTGTCCAAAGCAGCAGCCTGAAGCACGTTTTCGACCTGTGATACCAGACGCTTATTTTCTTCCTTGATGATGCCCAAATACCTTGCCCTGAATTTATCCTGATTGGAAAGTTCTGGATCCTGGAGTGCCTCAACTGCCAGACTTACAGTGGCAAGCGGGGTTTTGAATTCGTGGGTCATGTTGTTGATGAAGTCATTTTTGATGTCAGAAAGAGCTTTCTGACGAATAATGACTTTGATCGCATAGATGAAACAGAAAATGATAACTCCGATAAAAAGAAGGGAAGAGGAGATCGGAAGCCAAACCTGCCGGACTACGTGGTAGTTTTTTTCAGGGAAATAGATGTAGAGAAAGTTATCTTTTCCCAAGATGTCGTTTGGAAAAAGCTTTGCCTGAACGCCATTTTGGACCAGTACAAACGAGTCGCTCACCTGTCCGATTGGCATCACAAATCCATCGTCTTTCAATAACCCCAATTCAAAATTTTCAGAAATCCCTCGTTCCAACAGATGATTTTTCACGAGTTTCTTCACCATTGCAGTATCCAATCGATCCAAAATTGCCTTTTGTCCTGCGGCAAGTTCGTCCCAAGCCTGATTCATCAGCTCGATTTTCAAATTGGTTTTTTTGATTTTGTCCAAAGCATCAGAGGGGATGTTTAGTTCAGACGGCACCTCTGATGCTGTTCTACTTTGAAGAAATCCTTGATTTCTGCTTAGATATTGAAGTTGTCTTTCTTTCTCCTGAAGGAGGATTTGCATTTCGTCCGGCGTAAAAATCGTGGAAGCAACCTCTGGAGTCATGTTTGTAAAGAAGATTTCAAGTTCTTCCAGAACACTCATGTCAACTCCTCTTGACTGAAGCATTCTTCTAAAAGTAGCACTTACCTGAGGCATTTGCTCGGCCAATAGGGTATCAGTTAAAGAAGGGCGTCTATAATTTCTTCGTTTTCCTACCTGAAGTTCGATTGGTTCAATTTTCTGAAAAAGTGATTTCTTCAACATCGGGTCCTGTATTAATTTACTAAGCAGGACATCGCTAGTTTCACTTTTTTCGAGTTGCTCTACCGTTCCGGAAAGTGCCTGATAGACTATTTGGTCAAAGCGCTCCTCGTTTATGCGGATGGCATTTCTCACCCAATAGTATTGAAATCCCATCAAACCAAAACTGGCCAGAGACATCAGAATTACAATGAGAAGGATATTTCCTTTTGACATGCCACAAATTTAGATCTATAATTAGCTGTGAATTTTTGCTTAACAATATTTAACGGGTAAAGTGCAGGTTTTCAAAGCAGAATGAAAGGCAAAATCAGGATTGATCCTTTTCTTTACAACGTTTTCTTAATTACACTAGTCGATAAGGAAAAGGGGAGGCGGATGCCTCCTTTTTTTGTTATTTGGCTATCTTCGGGCGCTAATTTTATCAGAATGTCTCCTGCTCAAAATCCCTTTCACATCCAAGGTGTTAGCCTTGAATCTATCGCAACTCAATTCGGAACTCCAGTATATGTCTACAATGGAGAAAAGATCACCAACCAGATAATTGCACTCAGGCAAGCTTTTGCAGGTGCTCCTTTGAAAATCAAATATGCGACAAAAGCCCTCTCCAATGTTAACATTCTGAAAGTTGTAAAGAAGGCAGGAGCCGGTGTGGATGCTGTTTCGATTGAAGAGGTCAAATTGGGTCTGATGGCTGGTTTTTCAGGGAGTGAAATCATGTACACGCCGAATTGCGTGAGTTTTGCAGAAGTACAGGAAGCCGTAAATCTGGGAGTGATGATCAACCTAGATAACCTGCCTGTGCTGGAGGAATTTGGAAAGACTTACGGAAATTCTGTGCCCGTTTGTATTCGACTCAATCCGAGTATTATGGCTGGGGGAAATTCAAAAATTTCCGTAGGCCATGATAAAAGCAAGTTTGGGATTTCGATCGCACAGCTTCCGGAAATTTTGGATGTCGTGGAAAAGAATAAGATGCTGATTACGGGACTTCATATTCATACCGGTTCGGATATATACGATGCAGCGGTTTTTTTAAAAGGTGCAAATGTGGTTTTTGATGCGGCCTTTCAATTCCCAGATCTTAATTTTTTGGATTTTGGGGGTGGTTTCAAAGTGGCCTATAAGCCGGGAGATCTCAGTACTGATATTGACAATGTGGGTCAAAAAGTAACAGAGGCATTTCAGGATTTTTGTTCAAAATATGGTCGTCAATTAGAGCTTTGGCTCGAGCCGGGCAAGTTTTTGGTGAGTGAGTGCGGGTATTTGATTGTGAAAGTAAATGTAGTAAAAGAGACTCCGACGATCACTTTTTTGGGAGTGGACTCAGGTCTGAATCATCTCATCAGACCGATGCTTTATGATGCCTATCACAGTGTTTACAATCTCAGTAATCCGGATGCTCCAAAGGCAAGCTATGATGTCGTTGGGTATATCTGTGAAACAGATACGTTGGCGGCTGACCGGGCTTTACCGGAGTCTAAAACGGGCGATCTTTTGGTCATAAAGAATGCAGGAGCCTATGGATTCAGTATGGCATCCAATTATAACTCAAGACTCAGACCTGCAGAAGTTTTGGTTTGGGAAGGTGAAGCAAGACTAATCCGAAAAAGAGAGTTATTTGATGATTTGATCAAAAATCAGGTAATTTTCGATTTTTGAGATTTAAAAATCATGTAATCAGCTCTTTGGTATAATTATTGAGTTTCCGACCGTTAAATCCCAAAGCGATGAATTTTTCGCTTTTTGATAAGGTAAGAAACCAACACGATTGATCGCCCCAATCCTAAGCCCTGGTAGTTTCATAACCGAGATTTCATGTTTGATTCATCTGCGACAGCCTCATTATTAGTAACTTGTCGTTGGGTTTGGTGGAGCAGTTTATGCTAAGGAAAATAGTTGGTATATGTATGTTTTGGACTTTCCTCCTGAGCCTCGGATTCGAATCCGAGGCTCAGGACGTGCAGTACTCACAATTCTATGCAGCACCGCTTTATCTTAATCCTGCACTGACGGGAGCAAGTGAACTCACCCGAGTTGGTGTTAACTACCGAAACCAATGGCCCGGCTTGGATCAAAACTTCAATTCCTATTCAGCCTACATTGATCATTATATTTTTGACTACAACAGTGGGATCGGGTTGATTTTTAACGGGAACAAAGAAAGTCTTGCAAATCTTTCTACGAATGAAATCGGCCTTTCTTATGCTTACCGCCTCAAATTAGGTCAGGATTTATATTTTCGAATCGGTGGTCAGGCAAGCTATATGCAGCGAGACGCATTTTTTTCAGACCTGGTTTTCGGTACTCAGATTGATATTGTCAACGGTTCAATTGGAGCGATCACAGATGAGCTCAACGGAATCCCGCTTGACAGTCGATACAGTTTTATGGACTACAGTTTTGGAGGAATGTTCTATTCAAAAAAAATCTGGCTGGGAGCCTCAGCCCATCATATCTCCGAACCAAACGTATCCTTTTTGGAAGGTCAGATGTCCAAATTGCCAATGAAACTCTCTGCACAAGGAGGAATCAAATTTGATCTGGCAGGAGGGAGGAGAAATTATTTTACCCACGCTTATGCTGAGAGATCTGTTTCTTTTGCCTTCAACTACAAACAACAAGATCCTTTTAGTCAATTGGATGTTGGGGCTCAGCTTTTTCTCGAACCGCTGGTCCTGGGAATTTGGTATCGCGGATTGCCAACCAAAAATGAACTTCCAAACAATGAATCCTTTATCGGACTTGTTGGTGTTTCATTGGAAAACGGGCTTGATATTGGCTATTCTTATGACATGACAATCTCTAAATTGGGCCAACGAAACAGTGGTGGTGCGCATGAAATATCCCTCACTTACACTTTTCTTTGGGGAGATCAAAAGAGCAGAAACCTGCGGGATAGAGTCATCCCCTGCTTCAAATATTAATTTCCTAAACAATGGACAGACTCAGAGGCTTTATAAGACAAAGTCTCTTTTTTTATGCCCAAAACACTCCGATTGATCCTCGGCGATCAGCTCAATTTGCAGCATTCCTGGTTTACAAAACCTGATGATTCTGTGACCTTTCTTCTTTTAGAGATGAGACAAGAGACGGACTATGTTGCGCACCATATTCAGAAAGTTGTAGCCTTTTTTCTGGCTATGAGAACTTTCTCGAGCGAAATCGAAAAGCAAGGACATCAGGTTTTATATTATAATCTAGATCATCCTGATAATGATCAGAGCTTGGATAAAATGATACTTAAGCTGGTTTTTAAGCATAGCTTTGAGCGGTTTGAATATCAACTCCCGGATGAGTTTCGCCTGGATTTGCAGCTGAAAGAAATTAGTAATTCGCTCAAAATTGAAACAGATTCAATCGATAGCCAGCATTTCCTGACATCAAGAGAGTTTCTAGGAGATTTTTTCAAAGGGAAAAAGACCTTCCTCATGGAGTCTTTTTACAGGGAAATGAGGAAAAAATTCGATATTCTGATGGAGGGTAAAGAACCTGTTCAGGGTCAATGGAACTTCGATCATGACAACAGATCCGCTCTGAAGGATAGAAAACTTTTGCGGAAGCCGCTTACTCATCCCAAGCAGGTTAAAGACTTTGCAGAGATGATTAAAACCGCGGGGGTGAAAACCATAGGTAAAATTGATTCTGAAAATTTTCTATGGCCAGTCAGCAGAAAGGAAAGTCTTGAAGTTTTAGATTATTTCTGCGAAAACCTGTTGATTCATTTTGGGGACTACCAAGATGCTCTGACCACTTGGGATCCTTTTTTATTCCATTCCCGATTGAGTTTCTCGATGAATACCAAAATGATTTCTCCCCTTGAAGTTGTGAAGAAGGTTGAGGAATATTGGATCGGTCATCAGGATGAAATTTCAATTTCCCAGGCAGAGGGATTTATTCGGCAGATCATCGGCTGGAGAGAATACATGAGAGGAATCTATTGGGCAAAGATGCCTGAATTTGCAGAGCTGAATTTTTTCAACCATGACAGAAAGCTTCCTGAGTGGTTTTGGACCGGAAAAACTAAAATGAATTGCATGAGCCAGGCTATCGGCCAATCTTTGGATCTGTCTTACGCCCATCATATTCAAAGGTTGATGGTGACCGGGAATTTTGCTTTGCTCGCAGGAATCGACCCTGATGAAGTGGATAAATGGTATCTGGGAATCTACATTGATGCAATCGAATGGGTAGAAATCACCAACACGCGGGGAATGAGTCAGTTTGCGGATGGAGGGATTGTAGGAACCAAGCCCTATGTCTCCTCAGCCAATTACATCCAGAAAATGGGAAATTATTGCAGTCATTGTGCCTACGACGCAAAGAAAAAAACGGGGGAGGGAGCCTGTCCCTTCAATAGTTTTTACTGGCACTTTTATGCCGCCAACCGGGATAAACTGGAGAAAAATCCACGAATTGGAATGGCTTATCGGACTTGGGATAAAATGGGAAATAAGCAGGAACTTCTTGATCAGGCAGAATTTTACCTGCAGAATATTGATGACCTGTAAATCGAAATATGATTATCCGCTATTTTGCCAGTAATGCTAAAAAAGAGCTTTGAACAGTAGATAATCGTCCACACCTGTCCGCCGCGGTGGAGACCACGGACGACAGCTGGTCGATTTGAATTTCAAGCCTTTTTCTATTCGGGAAGTGGCAAGATTGCGGATAGACACAAATCGAAATATGTCAAAACAAGCAGACTGACTTTCAGTTGCCTTGATTAAATACTACTTTTCTACTTAGCCAAAAATCATTTCAAGGGATCATCCAAAGTCTCTTCCCATCATCCCGTTTGCGACTGGCAGTCGCATTGCCAAAGATAATTTAGAATCCCCCATTCCTTCTCAGGGTTAATTTGGTGAGTAGAGGAAAAAGTAAAAAAAGCAGAACCATCATGCATTAGACCACTGATCCAACGTAACGCTCGCTTTCCAGCTCATAACCACGATCCCAATTTTGTAAAAAGGATACTCAAGGGCAAGCGCGGTTTAGAAATTAGGTTGTTGACTCGAGAAAGGCAGAGCAGTTAAGGATTGTTTCATGTGGTGATAATTGTTTTTTGTTTGGTC
>JBILPR010000492.1:0-2842 GCA_044373795.1 Algoriphagus sp.
TTAGCGATCCACTAAGTTACGAATTTTTATTGGTATAACGTTCCGGCGCTTGGCGAGGTTGCGAACTTCGGAACCGATTATTTTCTGTTAAAGATAAAATTTCTTGCGAAATGTAAACATGAATTTACTACAAAATTCGCAATCTTGCCAAACGCCTGTTGGTAGATCGTTATTTTACATATTCACCATTTTTAAAGTTTTGAATTTCTATTAAATTCCCATCTATATCAAATAAATTTAGTGTTCCATTTCCGTCTTTTAAAGTGCCTTTATCTAATTGCTTTCCATTTCCATCAAAACAATTTATTATAGTTAATAGTTTTCCATCAGTATATAATCTTTCTGTATAGATTTTTCCATTAGTATGAAACCAATTCCATTGACCAATTAATTTTCCATTATCTAGTGTTCCAATTCCTTCTTTATTTCCGTTTTCGTGAAAAAATTTCCATTCTCCATTTTGTTTTCCTTCGTTAAATTCTCCAATCTGATGCAATTTTCCATTTTCGTGATAGATTTTCCAGATTCCAATTTCTTTTCCATCACGATATTTACCTTTTTGAAATATCTCTCCATTTTTATGGTAAAATTTCCAATTTCCAGTTTTTAAACCGTTTGAAGTTTTTCCTATTTTTTTTAATTCGCCACTCTTATAAGTTTCTTTTGTGAGTTTACAAGAGTCAAATAATAAAGTTGTAAAAATTAATATAATAATGTTTTTCATTGATTAAATCTTGTGTTTTTACACGTTTCAGTGATAATGTCTGCCAACTCGTTTATAGGTCTGACAAAATCAGACTTATCACCCCAATTATGGGTGGATAGGTCTGATAGATGACAAAAAATAAGTTGTATCAAATATATAAAATTAATCTTATAAATATTTTTGCTTAATAGTAAAAAAACGGCGTTTAAAATAACTTTAAACGTCTCCTTGTTTTTATATAAAATGATATTTTCTTATCGAATCGCTTTCAAAAACTCCCCAATACTCTCAACACCATTATCCGTCAAGTTTTTGATAAAAGCACTTCCTATAATCGCGCCTTTGGCAAATTGCGTGGCTTGATTGAAGGTTTCCTTATTGCTGATTCCAAAACCGATAATTTGAGGATTTTTCAGTTTCATATCAGCGATGCGTTTGAAGTAGTTTTCCTGGATGCTTCCAAAACCGGATTGTGAACCGGTTACACTTGCCGAGCTTACCATATATATAAATCCGTCCGAAACGCTGTCAATAAAACGAATGCGCTCGTCCGAAGTTTGTGGCGTAATCAGGAAGATATTTTTAAGTCCGTATTTCTCGAAAGTGGCTTTGTATTCCTCAGCATAAACATCAACCGGAAGATCAGGAATGATTAGGCCATCGATGCCAATCTCGGAACATTTTTGGCAAAATGCTTCAATGCCGTATTGCAACATTGGATTAAAATAACCCATAATCACTAAAGGGATTGAAACTGTTTTCCGAATATCTTTTATTTGGTCAAACAATACTTGTGTCGTCATTCCGTTGTGCAAAGCTTGGGTTGAACTCTCTTGGATCGTTGGTCCATCGGCCAATGGATCACTAAACGGTAATCCGATTTCGATCATATCGACACCGTTTTTTTCTAAATCCTGAATGATTTTTACAGTATCATTCAAATTGGGATATCCAGCCGAAAAATAGATGGATAGTATTTTTTTTGTTTCTTGTAATTTTTGATTTATTCGATTCATAGTTTATTATTTACCAATAGTTATGTTCTTGACTTATTGGTGTAATTAATTCAATAGCTTATTTTGTTGCACTGTAAGCCCAAGCTTTTTGGTTTGATTGCAAGTGTACTTCAACACGTTTGTAATGCAATCCTTCGTAAAGATCAGCTTGATGAAGTTCTTTCTGTGTAACTAAGTATACAATTCCATTGATAGTGTCTTTTGGATTGCCAGTTTCCACAAGGATATCATACTCTATTAATCCAAATTCTTCTTCAATTTGAATTTCTTGTAAAGCATATCCAACTAATGTTTCTGGAGTTCCAACTAATCTGCGTCCAAAAAGGTCTTCTTGTATGTCAGTGTGTTGCAATGTTCCGTAGGTGAATAATTTTATCATAGCTTTCTATTTTCTAACGTTCAATTATAATTTAAAGTAATCAATATAAGTATTCAAATCTTTGTCGCCACGTCCGGATAAATTAATTACTACAATATCCGTTGGTTTGAATTTTTTTACGTCTAATACTGAAAAGGCGTGTGCGCTTTCGATAGCTGGAATCAAACCTTCCATTTGCGATAATTTCAGTCCCCATTGCATTGCTTCGTCATCAGTAATCGAGATGAATTCTGCTCTACCTGTAGCAAATAAATTAGCGTGCATCGGTCCTACACCTGGATAATCTAATCCCGCAGAAATCGAATACGGTTCTGTAATTTGTCCGTCTAAGGATTGCATCAATAGGGTTTTACTTCCGTGTATGACTCCTATTTTTCCTAAAGCTGAAGTTGCGGCACTTTCGCCAGAATCTACTCCCAAACCTGCGGCTTCAACAGCGATAATATTTACATTTTCATCGTCCAAAAAATGATAGTAAGTTCCAGCAGCATTACTTCCGCCACCAACACAAGCTATAACATAATCCGGGTTTTCACGACCTTCTTTTTCCAATAATTGTTCCTTGATTTCTTTTGAAATCACACTTTGAAAACGTGCCACCATATCAGGATAAGGATGTGGTCCAACTACTGAACCAATGATGTAATAGGTGTCTACTGGATTGTTGATCCAATCACGAATGGCTTCATTTGTAGCATCTTTCAGTGTTCGGGAACCCGAAAGTGCAGGACGGACTTCAGC
>JBILPR010000493.1:0-2841 GCA_044373795.1 Algoriphagus sp.
CAAGAAGTGGTAGAGGAGTTTCCTTGATAAAAAGTTCAGCTTCAACATTGACTTTTATGCTTCTGCCTCGGGCATCAATGGATCTTCGGGTTTGTCGGACAAAAGCCTCTGGAGAATCAGGGCTGAGTCCTGCTTTCTTCAAAACCGTCAGTTTGAATACTTCCGGATCATAAGCTTCTTCCGGGCTTAGCTGCAGTGTAAATTCTTTCTTCATGGTAAGGTATTTATCCTTAAAATCGTTGCAAAGGTAGCTTTTTTGGAGAAACAGGAAACAAGATTTAAGACATGAGGTTTAAGGTTTAAGATTTTAAGACAAAACCAACCTCCTGATTCCAAAAGAGACTTCTGCCCCTATGCGCCTCCGCAGGAGCTTTAAATAATGGCTAGAAATCCCTATGTGAACTTTTTCTATTTATTGGTGGTATTTTTTTTAACCCCAAAGTCCTCCAATGAACGCAAAGAAATAAGAGTATCCTTTATCATTTTTAGAACCTCAGAAGATTATAAAACCGATAAGAATCTCTGTGAAAAATGATCTGGGATGACCAAAGATCCTGGTTAATCTTACCAGCTATTTGTGAGCTTTGTCTCTTTTGTGGTGATATTTTTTTTATCCCAAATGAGCAAAAGGTAAAAAAAGAAAGAATTGGTGGATGGAATATTTAAGACGTTGATTCAAGATGGTAGACAAACTTAGCATCTAACAGGTCTGGTGGTATCAGGAACCGGATGCTACCAAAAAAGCCCGATCCTTTTCAGAACCGGGCTTTCTATTGACTATAGTATAAATCTTATGTCTTAAATCTTAAATATATCAATTCAGTCTATCCAAAACTTCGAACCTTGATTGGTTTGAAATGTATTCAGGTACTATGACTTTCAGATGCCCGACAAGTTCATTTTCTGAGTTTTTATGAATCAGATCCACGAACAATTCTATTTGGCCATCGATTTTATGATAAGAGGAAGGTGCTACCTGGGCAATCTTAATTTTAGGGTGGTGAGTTATTTTGACCGTTTCAAAATCATTGAGAAGTTCCTCATAAAGTTTCTCGCCCTCTCTCAATCCTGTAAACACAATCTTGATATCTTCTTCCAGTTTTTTACCGGAAAGTTGGATCATCTTTTTAGCAAGGTCAAGAATCTTAATTGGCTCGCCCATATCAAAGACATAGATTTCTCCGCCTTCACCCATTACTCCGGCTTCCAGTACCAATTGGCAAGCTTCAGGAATCGTCATGAAATAACGGGTAATTTCGGGATGGGTAACTGTGATAGGACCTCCATTGAAAATTTGCTTTTTGAACAAAGGAATAACGGATCCATTAGAACCCAGTACATTTCCAAAACGAGTTGTAATAAATTTGGTATGATACTTTTTATGGTTAGTCTCGAGGTATTCATTTAACGCCTGAACGTACATTTCTGCGGCCCTTTTACTGGCTCCCATCACATTGGTGGGGTTTACAGCTTTATCAGTCGATACTAAAACAAACTTATCCACTTGGGACAAAACCGAAAGATCAGAAAGAATCTTCGTTCCTATTATATTCGAATGAACCGCCTCTTCCGGGTAATTCTCCATCATCGGCACATGCTTGTAGGCTGCGGCGTGAAAGACTACCTGAGGTTTAAAGTTTTTGAAAACCTCTTTCATCTTTTTCTTATTTCGGACATCGCCCAAAACGATTTTAATAGGACAGAAAGAATGATTCTCTCTGAATTCCTGCTCCACGTCATATAGTGCGGATTCAGCTATATCCAGCATAATCAACAATTTAGGCTCGTAATGACTGATCTGACGACAAAGCTCACTTCCAATCGAACCAGCGGCGCCGGTCACAAGGACGACTTTACCCATCATATCCTCATGAATCCGGGGATTATCAAGCAGGATCTGCTCACGGGAAAGCAGGTCCTCAATCTTTACTTCACGAATTGCCCCTGCAGTAAGGCCTCCATTGATCCACTGATCTACAGGGGGAACGATTGAAACTGTTACTTTGAGCCTCAGACACTCATCAATTATTTGGTTTTTTCGTTGAACAGACAAATCCCGAACAGCGATGATCAATTCAGTGATTTCAAACTGAGTCACTAATTTTTCCAGATCACCAAGTCCCTTATAAATCCGCTTCCCATCAATGTTTTTTCCTTCCTTCTTAGGATCATCATCAAAAAACGCGATGGTATTGAACATGCTTTTGCTGTCTCTTTTGATGGCCTCCTGGGCAATGATCCCGGCTTCACCCGCACCGAAGATGATACCATTCTTCAGGTCTCTTTGAATAAACCCATTCTTGATGTACACAAAAAGCTCTTTTACCAGCAGTCTGTAGAAAATCAGCATGAAAAGGGCAGATAAACTAGCAATGATCAAGACCGAAGTTGGTAGTAGAAATCGGTCATTCAGGAAATTACCGTGAAAGTAATTTAGGAAAAGAAAAAGGATGAAGTTGATTACAATAGTCTTAAAGATATTGGAACCATCCCTGAATCCTGTATGCCGAACAATGCCTTCATAACTTCGGGTATTTTGCATCACAAGCAATCCGCCAACCGTAAAAGTAAAGCTTCCTGCAATTGCGTCGTTTTGCTCAATTAAGGCGAGCTCGAAATTAAATCGAACCAGGTAACCAAATAATGCGCATTGAAATAAGATCAAAGCGTCAATGAAGGCAATGATCCATCTGGGAAGGATCTTTAACCGGGTTAAAAAATTCATAGTAGAGATTGTTTCAAATGGCTAAATTTTATTTTTTGCCTCTTTACTCAAAACTGCCAGAAGACTCACAAAATAAGTACTTTTTTAACAGTTCCAATAATGATACCAAACCAGTT
>JBILPR010000155.1:0-9958 GCA_044373795.1 Algoriphagus sp.
TCTTCAAAAGCTTTCTCATATGAAGGAATTCTTCATCAATTGGCTCTGGCTCGGCTACACCGGTTGAATCAAGGACCATAGTCTGGTCAGAGAATAACATAAAGTGCTGAATCAAGATTTTTGCAGATTCCTGAAGTGCTTTCTCCGGATGGATAGATCCGTCCGTAGTCACTTCTAAAATAAGTTTCTCAAAGTCAGTTTTCTGCTCAACTCGGGTATTTTCAACACTATACTTCACATTTTTTATTGGAGTGAAGATGGCATCGATAGCGATTACACCAAATACCTGATCTTTAGGTTTTGATTCATCAGCTGGCATATAACCTCTTCCTTTTTCTACAGCGAGCTCAATTTCAAACGCCTTCGTCTCGTCTATGTGACAAATGATAAGATCGGGGTTCAAAATATCAAAGGAAGAAGTGAACTTAGCAATGTCCCCTGCAGTGAGAACAGACTGATTTTTGATCTCTACAGTGATTTTTCCGTCGAAAGCATCGTGCACTTTCTTGAATCTCACTTGCTTCAAATTCAAAATAATATCAGTTACGTCTTCAACTACACCTTCGATGGTGGAAAACTCATGCACTACACCAGGTATTTTGATTGAAGTGATGGCATATCCCTCCAAGGAAGAAAGCAATATTCTTCTCAGGGCGTTACCGATAGTAACTCCATAGCCTTTTTCGAGTGGTTTGAAGGTGAATAAGCCATGAAAGTCATCGGCTTTCTCCATCACCACTTTCTCTGGCATTTGAAATGCTAGTATGGACATATATCTCGTTCTTTTTTTAAAAGCTGAAAATATTAAGATTACTTAGAGTAAAGTTCGACAATGAGCTGCTCCTTGATATTCTCAGGAATATCATTTCTGCTTGGAATACTGACGAATTTGCCGGTTAATGAAGCGCCATCCCACTCTAACCAGGAATATTTATTGACACCTCGACCAGCCAAGCTGTTTGTAATGGCTTCAAGAGACTTAGATCTTTCTCTTACTGAAACTATATCCCCCGGCTTAAGGGTAAATGAAGGAATGTTAACAACCTCTCCGTTCACTAGCAAGTGCTTGTGGGAAACCAGTTGTCTTGCCCCTCTTCTTGTTGGGGCGATACCCAATCTGTACACGGTGTTATCCAATCTTGCTTCAAGAAGCTGAAGAAGGTTTTCACCAGTGATACCGGTTTTTCTGGAAGCAATACCAAACATTTTGGCAAATTGTCTTTCCAAAATACCATAGATGTATTTAGCTTTTTGCTTTTCAGCAAGTTGAATTGCATATTCAGACTGCTTCTTTCTTCTACCTTTTCCGTGTTGTCCCGGACCGTAGTTCTTCTTCTGAAGTGCCTTGCTATGCCCCTCGATAGGTTCACCAAATTTTCTGGCGATCTTTGCTTTAGGACCTGTATATCTAGCCATTCTATTACAATTTTATAATTAAACTCTTCTACGCTTAGGTGGACGACAGCCATTGTGTGGCATCGGGGTCACGTCAGTGATGGTAGTCACATCCAATCCTACATTTTGCAATGTTCTGATCGCAGATTCACGACCAGCACCGGGACCTTTTACAAATACTTCGATTTTTCTCAAACCTAAGTCAAATGCTACTTGTCCGCAGTTTTGAGCGGCCATCTGAGCAGCGTAAGGAGTATTTTTCTTTGAACCTCTGAAACCCATTTTACCGGCAGAAGCCCAAGAGATCACTTGACCTGCATTATTGGTAATAGAGATAATGATATTGTTGAAAGAAGCTCTAATGTGAGCTTGACCTACCGCTTCTACCTTAACTACTCTTTTTTTACCCTTTGCTTTATCGTTTCTTTTCTGAGCCATAATCTAAATCAGGTTTTATTTAGTTGCTTTCTTTTTGTTGGCAACTGTTTTTCTCTTGCCCTTCCTTGTTCTGGCGTTGTTCTTGGTATGTTGACCACGAACAGGAAGCCCTTTTCTATGTCTTAAACCTCTATAGCAACCGATATCCATCAGTCGTTTGATGTTCAATTGGATCTCTGACTTCAGTACACCTTCAGTTCTGAATTCTTCGCCAATAAGAGTACGTATGGCTGTTGATTCCTCATCATTCCACTCGCCCGCTTTTTTGTCGAAAGAGATACCGGCTTTGCTCAGGATCGCTTGAGCTGAACTTCTACCAATACCGAAGATATAAGTAAGTCCGATCTCGCCACGTTTATTGTCTGGTATATCTACACCTGCAATTCTAGCCATAATCTTAACCTTGTCTTTGTTTATACTTAGGATTTTTCTTGTTGATCACGTAAAGTACTCCCTTCCTTCTGATCAACTTACAGTCAACACTTCTTTTTTTAATAGATGTCTTTACTTTCATGTCAGTCTATTTATATCTATATACTATTCTACCTTTTGATAAATCGTATGGTGACAGCTCTAACTTTACTCTGTCTCCAGGAAGAATTTTTATATAATTCATCCTCATTTTACCTGAAATATGAGCAATAAGCTGATGCCCATTTTCCAGTTCCACTTTAAACATCGCATTGGACAATGCTTCCGTGATGGTCCCGTCCTGTTCTATTGATGTTTGTTTCGCCATATTAGAATTTAAAATTCTCTTCTATGTATTTATGTGTCGTCAAGACCTCTGTTCTATCTTCAAATATTGCTACCGTATGCTCGTAATGAGCAGAAGCTTTTCTATCTGCAGTGCGAATAGTCCAGCCATCATTTTCCTGTACAATGTTTCTTGTCCCAAGATTTACCATCGGCTCGATCGCAATCACCATTCCTGCTTTGAGGAGAACTCCACTCCCTTTTTTTCCGTAATTCGGAACTTCTGGGGCTTCGTGAAGATTTTTTCCCAGTCCATGTCCGACAAGCTCCCTGACTACAGTGTAGCCTTTTGCTTCTACAAACTTCTGAATTGCGAAACCGATATCTCCTGTTCTATTCCCAAAAACAGCATGCTCAATACCTAAATAAAGTGAATCTCTGGTAGCTTTTAATAAGTCAATAGTCGCAGGGGGTACCTCACCAATAGGATATGTATAAGCGGAATCGCTATGAAAACCTTGGTGAAAGACTCCACAATCTATTGAGATTATATCGCCATCTTTCAATTCATACTGAGACGGAAAACCGTGAACAACTACTTCATTCACTGAAATACAAAGAGAGGAGGGAAAACCATTATATCCTTTAAAGGACGGTAATCCCTGATGATCTCTTATAAACTCCTCAGCAATTTTATCTAGAAAAGAGGTCTTTACCCCTTCTTTGACATGCTTGGCAATCTCCCCATGGGCTCTACCAAGAATATCAGCACTCTTTTTGATCAACTCAACTTCTTCCGAAGTCTTATAGTAAATCATTTTTAAGCAACCTGATAATTAGAAGGATTATTTTTCATGTTGCCACTTTTCATCATTCCTTCATAATGTCTCATCAAAAGATAACTTTCGATTTGTCGCAAAGTATCCATTATGACACCGATCATAATTAACAAAGAAGTTCCTCCATAAAATTGTGCGAACTCAGTTCCAACTCCAGAAATAATCGCTAAAGCCGGTAAGATTGCAACCGCAGCTAGAAGTATAGAACCAGGTAAGGTTATTTTTGAAATAATACCATCGATAAACTCTGCCGTTGGAGCTCCAGGTTTGATACCGGGTACAAATCCGCCATTACGTTTCATGTCTTCAGCAATTTGCTCGGGATTAACCGTGATAGCTGTGTAGAAGAATGTAAATACAATTATTAGAACCGCGAATAGCAAGTTGTACTGCCATGAAGTGAAATCACTAAAAGTGGCTCCAATGTAGTTAGCAATATCACTTTCCGAAGCCCAAATCTGCGAAATCAAAGCGGGTAGGAACATCAATGATTGCGCAAAAATAATCGGCATAACCCCTGACGCATTCACCTTAATGGGGATATACTGTCTTTGCCCGCCATACACCTTACCTCCAACCACTTGTTTTGCATATTGGACAGGTATTCTCCTTGTTGCTTCTGTAAGAGCTATTACCCCAACGACAACAAAAAACAAAACCAAGGCTTCAATTATAAGTAGCAACATTCCGGAAGATCCTTTTTCAAGTCCCTCAGCAATAAGCGCACCTGGGAATCTTGAAATGATCCCGATCATAATCAACATAGAGATACCATTTCCTATACCCTTCTCAGTGATTTTCTCTCCTAACCACATACAAAACATGGTCCCTGCTGAAAGTAAAACCAATGAACTGAACATGAAAAGTGAAGTACTTACCATTACAGCACCGGTTGGCAATATAGTGGCTGTAACATATCCAATTCCCTGAGCAATCGTGATCGCTATTGTCAAAACACGGGTTATCTGATTGATCCTTTTTCTTCCAGACTCACCCTCCTTTTGCATCTTTTGAAAATAAGGAACTCCGACAGTCAATAACTGCAACACAATGGAAGCTGATATATATGGCATGATACCCAAACCAAATATGGAGGCGTTACTAAACGCTCCACCAAGGAAAGTATCAATCAAACCGAAGATTCCCTCCGGAGCTGCACCTAACTTAGAAGGATCTACTCCTGGAAGAACTATGAATGAACCTAATCTGAAGATGATCAAGAAACCGATCGTGTTCATAATTCTCACCCTAAGGTCTTCGATAGAGAAAATATTCTTAACTGTCGAAATAAACTTTTTCATTTACTTAAATCTTGTTTACAGAACCTCCAAGTGTTTCAATAGCTGCAACAGCAGTCTCAGAAAACTTGTGAGCGGTTACATTCAATTTGGATTTCAATTCGCCACCACCAAGGATTTTGATCTTGTCATTCTTCGAAGCTATACCATGCGCTACTAAAGCCTCCATGTCGATTACTTCAAGATTGAACTGCTCAGCTAGTCCTTGCAAGGTATCCAAATTTACTGGTTTGAACTCAACTCTGTTAAAGCTTTTGAATCCAAATTTAGGAACACGTCTTTGAAGTGGCATCTGACCACCTTCGAAACCGGATTTGGATTTATATCCTGATCTTGATTTAGCTCCTTTGTGACCTCTGGTAGAAGTACCTCCTCTACCGGAACCCGTACCTCTACCTATTCTCTTGCGAGATTTAGTGGATCCATCAGCTGGTTTTAATGTATGCAGTTTCATAGTTAAGCTTCTTCAACTTTTACAAGGTGACTAACTTTCTTTACCATTCCAGCAATCTGAGGTGTGTTCTCCACAATCTTTGATTTGCTGATCTTACCAAGTCCTAGAGCTACGATAGTGGCTTTCTGATCTTTTGGTCTGTCAATGGTACTTTTGGTTTGAGTAATTTTTATCTTTCCCATGGTGATTATCCGTTAAAGACTTTGGCCATTTTCACACCTCTCTGTTGAGAAACCGCAATCGCATCTCTCAATTGAACAAGTGCATCGATGGTAGCTTTTACCACGTTGTGAGGATTTGAAGAACCTTTAGATTTGGCCAAAACGTCTGTAACGCCAGCACTTTCTAAAACAGCTCTCATTGCACCACCAGCAATAACACCGGTACCTGCAGCAGCTGGTTTGATCAAAACAAAACCTCCACCGAATTTACCTAATTGCTCGTGAGGGATTGTGCCTTTTAAAACCGGTACTTTAACCAGGTTTTTTTTAGCGTCTTCGATTCCTTTAGTAATTGCATCAGTCACTTCATTGGCTTTGCCCAATCCATAACCTACAACACCTTGGCCGTCGCCTACTACTACTATAGCAGAAAAAGAGAATCTTCTACCACCTTTTACCACTTTGGCTACTCGGTTGATCGCTACTACTTTTTCCTTAAGTTCTGTATCTGTAGCCCTAATGGGCTTTCTTCTTACTTGAGACATATCGGATTAAAATTTAAGGCCTCCTTCTCTGGCACCATCTGCCAAAGCTTTCACATTACCATGATACAAGTAGCCATTTCTATCAAATACTACTTCGCTGACCCCATTTGCCACTGCTCTTTCAGCAAGCTTTTTGCCTACTTCAGCAGAAACAGATAATGTTGTGTTTGCTTTTGCTCCAAGTTCTTTTGAAGATGCTTGTGCCAATGTGTGACCTTTGAGATCATCAACAAGTTGCGCGTATATACCAGTATTGCTTTTGAATACTGACAAACGAGGTCTGGAATCAGTACCAGAAATCTTTCTTCTGATACCTTGTTTGATTCTAAGTCTTCTGGAAGTCTTATTAAATGCCATAACCTATTATTTTTTACCGGCAGTCTTACCAGCCTTACGTCTAACTTGTTCACCAACGAAGCGCACACCTTTTCCTTTATAAGGTTCAACCTTACGAAGCGATTTGATTTTTGCAGCTATTTGACCGATCAATTCCTTGTCAATTGCTTCCAACGTAATAATCGGATTTTTACCTTTTGGAGTCTCAGTTTTCAAAGAGACGTTCTGTGGCAATGCAAAGAAAATGTTGTGAGAATAACCAAGACTAAGCTCAAGAACTTGACCTTGATTAGTAGCCTTGTAACCTACACCCACAAGTTCCAGGTTTTTTTTGTAACCTTCAGATACACCAATGACCATATTATTGATCAAGGATCTGTAAAGTCCGTGCATGGACTTGTGTCTTTTAGAGTCAGTAGGTCTTGAAACAACAACTTCTTGACCTTCTACTTTAACCTCGATATCAGGATTCACATCCTGAGTGAGCGTACCTTTTGGACCTTTAACAGTGACCAACCCATGGGCTGACACGTCTACAGTAACACCGCCGGGTATATTTATTGGTTTTTTACCTATTCTAGACATGATAGTAAATTAATATACGTAGCAAAGAACTTCTCCTCCAACACCCTCGGTGCGGGCTTCTTTGTCTGTCATTACACCTTTTGATGTAGAAACGATGGCAATACCAAGCCCATTGATGACTCTTGGCAGCCTATCATGCTTTACATACTTTCTCAAACCTGGGCTACTTACTCTTTTCAGGCTCACGATCGCATTTTGCTTCGTAGTAGGGCTATATTTCAAAGCGATTTTTATGGATCCCTGAGGACCATTGTCTTCGAACTTATAATTCTGAATATATCCTTTCTCGTGCAATACTTTCGTGATCTCCTTTTTCAGGTTGGACGCAGGTATCTCGACAATTCTATGAGAAGCCTTAATGGCATTTCTCAATCTGGTCAGATAATCAGCTATTGGATCAGTCATGGTTCATTTAAGTCTAGCGCCACCCGAATTGGGCGTGCAAAGTTACGAATTGATTTTTAGAATAAAAACTACTGTCGTGATTTTACCAGCTGGACTTAGTGATTCCAGGAATCTTGCCCGCGGAGGCCATTTCCCTAAAAGTAACCCTGTTGATACCGAACTTTCTCATGTAGCCTTTTGGACGACCAGTCAACTTACATCTGTTGTGAAGCCTGACCGGGGAAGCGTTCTTTGGCAATTTGTCAAGAGCCGCATAGTCACCGGCTGCTTTCAGCTCAGCTCTTTTTTTGGCATACTTGGCTACCAGACCTTCTCTTTTTCTCTCGCGAGCTTTGATGGATTCTCTTGCCATGATTATTCTGGATTATTTTTGTTTACGAATGGCATTCCAAAAGCTTTCAATAATGCCAGACTTTCTTCATCTGTTTTTGCGGTAGTCACAAAAGTAATATCCATACCAGAGATTCTGTTCACCTTTTCGATGCTGATCTCAGGAAAAATAATTTGTTCGGTAACACCCAAGGTATAATTACCTCTTCCATCAAACCCTTTATCCGAAATTCCTTTGAAATCTCTAACGCGTGGTAGAGCAACGGTCATCAAACGGTCCAAAAATTCATACATCTTGTCTCCTCTAAGAGTTACTTTTGCCCCGATAGGCATTCCTTCTCTAAGTTTGAAGTTAGATACTGATGTCTTAGCTTTTGTTGATACTGCACGCTGACCAGTAATTAAGGAAAGCTCCTCAACGCCCTGATCAACAAGTTTCTTATCTGCTACAGCCGCTCCGATACCTTTGTTAAGCACGATCTTGCTCAACTTAGGAACTTGCATTACTGAGGAGTACTGAAACTTCTCTTTCATAGCCGGAACGATATCGTTCAGGTATTTCTGCTTGATTCTTGGATTAGCCATTGATCACCTCCCCAGTTTTCTTAGAGTATCTCACTAGTTTTCCTTTATCGTTAGCCTTACGACCTGTTCTGGTGGTCTCACCAGTTTTGGGGTCTACTAACATTAAGTTACTGATATGCATTCCAGCTTCTTTCTTCTCTATTCCGCCTTGTGGCTTAGCTGCGGTTGGCTTAACATGCTTTGTGATCATGTTTAATCCTTCTACGATTGCTCTGCTTTTCGCTTTATCTACTGAAAGTACTTTGCCTGTTTTTCCTTTGTCATCACCTGCGATCACCTTGACGGTGTCTCCAGTTTTGATGTGCAGTTTTGTCTGCGTGTTCAATTTTCTTTCCATGATTACAATACTTCTGGGGCCAGGGAAACGATTTTCATAAACTGCTTCTCTCTCAATTCTCTGGCAACTGGGCCGAAAATACGAGTGCCTCTTGGCTCGTCGTTGTTGTTCAACAAAACAGCAGCATTATCTTCAAATCGGATATAAGAACCGTCTTTTCTTCTTATTTCTTTTTTGGTGCGTACGATAACCGCTTTTGAAACGGTACCTTTTTTCATATTGCTGGATGAGAGGGCTGATTTTACAGTAACGACTACTTTGTCACCGATAGAAGCGTAACGCTTCCCAGTACCACCCAATACACGGATAACCAATACCTCTTTGGCACCGGAATTATCCGCCACACTTAGTCTGGATTCTTGTTGTATCATGATTACTTAGCCCTTTCTATAATTTCAACTACTCTCCAACGTTTGTTCTTACTCAGCGGACGAGTTTCACTGATTTTAACGATGTCACCTGGGTTACACTCGTTTTTCTCGTCATGAGCCATAAATTTGGTAGTCTTGGCAACGAACTTACCATAGATACCGTGCTTCACACGACGCTCTACAGATACAGTGATGGATTTATCCATCTTGTTGCTCACTACTTTTCCAACTCTTTCTTTTCGAAGATTTCTCTCTATCGTAGCCATTTTCTTTTCTGTTAGCTAGTTATTTGGCAGTCAGGGCTGTCTTCAATCTTGCGATTAAGCGCTTTGACTCACGGATTCTGTTAGGATTCTCTATCGGAGTAATTGAATGAGCAAACCTAAGTTTGGTCAAATTCTCCTTTTCAGCAACGATTCGCTCGGCTGTTTCACTTGCGGAAAGTGATTTTATCTCAGTATTTTTCATAGTCTTATTATTCAGCGAAATCTCTACGAACAACAAATCTGGTACTTACTGGAAGCTTCTGCTGCGCAAGTCTCAACGCCTCCTGAGCGGTCTCCAAGCTCACGCCTGTGGCTTCAAAAAGGATCGTTCCTGGTTTTATAACTGCTACCCAATATTCGGGAGCACCTTTACCTTTACCCATACGTACTTCTGCAGGTTTCTTAGTGATCGGCTTATCAGGAAAAATCCTGATCCAAACCTGACCTTCTCTTTTCATCGCTCTCGTCATCGCGATACGAGCTGCCTCGATCTGACGGGAGGTGATCCATCCTGGCTCCAGGGACTTGATGCCAAAGTTGCCAAAAGAAAGCTCGTGCCCTCTTGTTGCAAGACCTTTGACACGGCCCTTATGCATTTTCCTATATTTAGTTCTTTTTGGCTGTAACATGATTTCTCCCTTGGTCGGTGAAAATTAGTTATTTCTTATTTCTGCGTCGAGGACCATTATTATCTCTCTTTGGACCTGGGACATTGCTTCGCGCGCCTTTTGGCTCGTTAGCTGCACCCTGGTTAGGAGACAAGTCTCTTTTTCCGTACACTTCACCTTTGAAAATCCAGACTTTGATTCCGATCAATCCATAAACTGTTAAGGCTTCTGAAAGTGCGTAATCAATGTCTGCTCTTAAAGTATGAAGAGGAATCCTTCCCTCTTTGTACATTTCCGAACGGGCCATTT
>JBILPR010000154.1:0-9958 GCA_044373795.1 Algoriphagus sp.
CTTGCCTTATTTTCAAAACCTAAACAAAACCTTCCATGAAAAAACGCTACATAGTAGGTCTCGTCTTGATGCTCCTGTTGGGCACCAAAGTCCAGGCCCAGAATGAGGTCATCGAAAAAATCATCAAAGAAGCCAGCGAAAACTCCAAGCTTCAGACCCTCGGCCATGAACTCATGGATGGAATCGGCCCAAGACTTGTAGGCTCCCCGCAGATGCTGGAGGCTCACGAATGGGCAGTAGAACAATACAAATCCTGGGGAATCGAGGCCCGCAACGAAAAATGGGGAGAATGGAGAGGTTGGGAGAGAGGAATCACCCATATCGACATGGTCGCTCCCTGGACCAGGTCACTTTCCGGAACACAACTCGCCTGGAGCCCGTCTTCTCCGCAGGGTGGAGCAAAAGGTGAAGTGGTCATTCTGCCTGAATTAGCTGATTCAATCGCTTTTCAGAAATGGCTTCCTTCCGTCAAAGGAAGGTACGTCATGATCTCCGCTCCTCAGTTGACAGGGCGACCGGACTATAACTGGGAAGAATTTTCCACCCCGGAATCATTCGCAAAGATGAAAGAGGAGCGGGCCAAATTCGAAGAGGCATGGGCTGCAAGACTGCTCAAAACAGGTAAAGGCAGACGGGATCTTCCGATCGCTCTTGAGGATGCAGGAGCTCTGGGAATCATCACTTCCTATTGGTCCCGAGGCTTTGGCGCCAATAAAATCTTCTCCGCATCCACCAAAAAAGTACCGACAGTGGATCTCTCTTTGGAAGATTACGGGATGCTTTATCGACTTGCAGAAAGCGGAAAAAAGCCTGAAATCAACTTGAATGCGCAATCGAAGGAAAATGGCGTGGTTCCTACTTTCAACACAATTGCTGAAATCAAAGGAACTGAGAAGCCTGAGGAGTATGTGATGCTTTCCGCACACTTTGACTCATGGGATGGCGGAACCGGTGCAACCGACAACGGGACCGGAACAATTCTGATGATGGAAGTGATGCGAATTCTGAAGGAAGTGTATCCAAATCCTAAGCGCACTATTTTGGTTGGACACTGGGGTTCGGAAGAGCAGGGACTAAACGGTTCCCGGGCTTTTGTGGAAGATCATCCCGAGATGATGCCCAAAATTCAGGCGCTGTTCAATCAGGATAACGGCACCGGCCGAATTGTAAATCTTTCCGGTCAAGGCTATACTGATAGCTACGAATACCTGGGTCGTTGGCTGAGCAAAGTACCAAGAGACATCACATCCGAAATCAAACCCGAATTTCCCGGCAATCCGGGTTCGGGAGGAACAGATCACGTTTCTTTCGTGGCGGCAGGTGTTCCTGCTTTCAACCTGGGAGCTTTGAACTGGTCGTATTTCAATTATACTTGGCACACCAACCTGGATACGTATGATAAAATCGTTTTTGATGATGTGAGAAAAAATGCAATTCTCACCGCAATATTGGTGTATATGGCTTGCGAAGAACCCGAAATGGTGTCTAAAATCCAACGAATTCCGGTTAATCCAAGAACCGGCGAACCTGCAGAATGGCCAGGCAAGCGTTCTCCAACGAGAAAAGGAGGATTAGATTAACTCACAAGAGCCGGTTTTAAAGCCGGCTCTTTTTTTTGGGTTTTGGTGGTTTAGATTTCGACACGACCTGCGGAAAGTAAAAAATACTTTTGAAGTCCGGATCCTGATGGGTGTTGAAGGCTTGACATTCCTGCAAATGAGGTTCTTATGCTTTTTGGAAAGAGGAAAAGATTTGTGTTTCTTAAATAACTTTCAGAGCGGGACTGATGAAGTCCTAACTGACAACAACATTATAATTCGTACTCAAAATGGAACAGACGAGAAGGGATTTACTCAAAACTATCACCGCATTAACAGGTGGCTTAATGGTCCCTTTTGCCGGACAAAGTCAATCCCTGGGGCAAGATCAATTCCCATTAATTAACAGTGACCCGGTTGATTTGTCCGGAATCATCAATCTGTTTGATTTTGAGAAAATGGCGGAAGGTAAAATGACCAAAATGGCCTTCGAATATGTGGCAAGCGGTGCGGCTGATGAATTTACTGTGCGCTGGAACAGGCAGGCTTTGGAAGCTCTGAAATTAAATCCAAATGTGCTCAATGATGTCAGCAAACTGGATACTTCTGTAACACTTTTTGGTCATAAATTGCCTTATCCCATTTTGGTCGCCCCAACAACCTTTCATAAAATCATGCATCCCGAAGGAGAACTGGCAACTGCCAGAGGTGCAAGCAAAGCAGAAGCGATCTATGTTGTTAGCTCCTTTACAACTACTCCTTTGGAAGAAATCAAAAAAGTGGCCACCGAACCGCTTTGGTTTCAATTGTATGTGAGAGATGACAAAGAATTTACCAAAAACCTTGTTCAAAAAGCAGAGGCGTTAGGATGTCTGGCTCTTTGCATTACGGTAGATACACCAGTTGCAGGTGCCCGGGATAGGCAAGCAAGGGTGAATTTTAAATTGCCTGATGGCATTAATGCACCTTACAGAATTGGTGAATCATTGTCTATTACCTGGAAGGAAATGGAATGGCTAATTTCTTTTGCAAAAGTGCCTGTTTTGTTAAAAGGGATTCTGCATCCTGATGACGCAGAAAAAGCCATTGAAATCGGTGCATCCGGCATCATAGTTTCCAATCATAGTGGCAGAAATTTAGATACTGTCCCGGCCACGATTGAAGTTTTACCTCGAATTGTAGAAAGAGTAAATAAGAAAATTTCTATTCTGATGGATGGCGGAATACGACGAGGTACTGATGTTTTAAAAGCGATTGCTTTGGGTGCCAATGCCGTCTTAGTAGGTAAGCCGATTTGTTTTGGTTTAGCTTCGGGAGGAGCAGAAGGTGTTACCAAAACCTTAGAAATATTAAGAGCCGAATTGGAAATGGCAATGGCATTGACCGGGAGAGCCACGATTGCCAGTATTGACCAATCCCTGATATGGAAGTAACTGGATCTGGAACAGTCTGCCAAACTGTGGTATCCGGGAAAAGTATTGCCGCTACCGATAAATAGGTTTTCACTGCAGGAGCATCACTCAGAAAATTAAAAGTCCATTCTAAATTCAGAAATGAACCAATCCAAGTTAAAGTACCTGATCATAATCGGTTTAGTGTGGAATGTTTTTCTCCCTGCATATTCCCAAACCCGACCAAACATTGTGCTGATATTTCCGGACAACATAGGAGTGGGTGAAGTGAATTCTTACGGCGGTGTTCGCGGAGTCCTGACTCCTAATATCGATAATTTGGGCAAAGAAGGCATTCGATTGACCAACTTCAATGTAGAGTATTCATGCACTCCTTCCAGAATTGCGATACTCACAGGTCGCTATGCAGCACGTGCCGGAGATGATTATTATGCAGGAACCACTTTATGGGAAATCACTCTGGCAGAAAACCTCAAATCTGTAGGCTACGCTACTGCTCTTTTTGGTAAATGGGATCTTGGGGGAGACCAATGGCTGGGCAAACGCGAACCCACCAATCAGGGATTTGACGAGTGGTATGGAATCCCCGCTACCAGCCACCTTTCTCAATTTACTTCAATGAAAGGTTTTCCGAAAACCCAGGAAGTACCCTATGTGTGGGAGGGTGTAGCAGGGCAAGTTTCAAAGAAGATTAAGCCTTTTGATTTGGAGGCCAGACGTACGGTCGACCGGGAGGCAGCTGAAAGAGGGGTTAATTTTATCAGAAAGAATGCAGAAAAAGGAAAGCCATTCTTTTTGTATTACCCAATGACCCAACTTCATTTCCCGGCTTTGCCTCATCCGGACAAATCGGGCACGACAGGGGCAGGAGATATGGGAGATTCAATGGCTGATGTGGATTACAATGTTGGTTTGATATTATCGGAACTGAAGAAGTTGGGCATAGAAGACAATACAATTGTGATTTGGTGCTCAGACAATGGTGCAGAAATGAGACGTCCCTGGAGAGGATCCTCCGGACCTTGGCGTGGTTATTATAATTCTGCCATGGAAGGGGGAGTTCGAACTCCTTTTGTCATGCGCTGGCCTGGACGAATCCCAGCTGGTCAGGTTTCAAATGAAATTGTTCACGAAGTTGATTTATTTGCTACCCTCTCAGCTGCTGCCGAAGTGCGAGATACTTTGAGGGATGACCGGATTATAGATGGTGTCAATCAGCTGCCATTTTTAGCAGGAACTCAAAAAATCTCGAATCGTGAGAGTACCCTGATCATGAACCGAAATGGCGGTATGATGGCTGTCAAATGGCATAATTGGAAATTGTGGTACAACTTTAAAACAGAAATACCCGATCCTGAACCTGACAACCTGGTAAGGCTATTTGATCTTGGTGTCGATCCTCAGGAAGAAATTGACGTGAAAGATTTTTACCCTTGGGTAATTGGGATCATGGATTCGATTGTAAATGAGTATGAAAAATCACTGATTCAATATCCAAGAGTTGCTGCCAGCGCCAATGCCGTTGAACCGTACTTTCCTCCAAAATTAGGTTCCGGAAGTCTTATTCCTACTTATACGCGAACCGATCGGGCAGCTTCCGAAGGCCGCTCTGTTTCATTGTCTAATCCCGATTTTTCAGGAAGTTGGTCGACCACTGACTTAAATACGGTGTCCGTTATCAATCGTGGGGAAAAGCCAAAAGTAGCCTCGCTGGGCAGCGGTTGGGGAGAGAAAATTTCCATTTTACACCGACCCGATTATTTGGAAATAGAAAGGGTCGTCTTCATTCCGAGAGAAATCCAGCAGTTAATTACTTACCGATATGCACTGGATGGATCCGTAACTGAAAATACTATCAATATGGGGCGTACAGAAAAACCCCGGGTTTCAAGTACAAAATGGCAGGAAAACAAATTGATAATCACTACCCAATTCGATTACCAAAACCCAAAAAATGGGGAGAGGCATCAAAGTAAATTAACTCAGACAATTTGGTTGGAAGAACCAACCGGTGCACCATGGGAGCCCAAATTAATTGTCGAAACCTGGAGAGAGGGAGTATTGGGTGGAGTGTCGACCACAAATCGAACGGTTTATTCGAAAGGATACAGATGACCTTCTCCTTAGCGAATGATTTTCCGTTGTGGATTTTATAGGATTTGATCCGTTACTCCGAATCGAATGATGAAAATTTCTATTCTTCAATCAGATCCTCCTAGCCCCTTTTCAAAATATTTTTTCGCCCATTCAATAAAATATGACCAGTTTGGACCGACTGTATGACCTCCTTCATGCTGACGGAAAGCGATATCTCCGGAATCTAGGTTGGTCATGATGGGAGGAAATTCATCTGTTGAAAGTCCTTTTTTTCCCAGCAATTCATAGACAGAACCTGCATGGACTCCAGCTACAAACATCCCTTTGGCATCGATCCAATTTCCCTCCACTTCCGGCGAGCCCATGCTGATGAAAACCGGCCTTGGCGCACAAAGGGCAATCATTTCATGTGCATCCACAGGCAAATCAGTTGGGGTCAAAGGTCCCGCATACTTGATGAAATTCGGAGTAAACCAATGATATTCACCGGAGGAGGCCAGGTTTTCCACCTGTTCCCCAAACACTCTCCTGTAAATTTTTGCGCCGCCTGCACCGGACGAACCTATCAACGCAATCGTAAACCTTGGTTCATCAACCATAGCAACAAGAGCTGCTTTTCCATATCTGCTCAATCCTTCTATCGCTATTCGTTTGCTGTCCACATTCGAGTCAGTTTTCAGATAATCCATCGCTCTGCTGGCTCCCCATGCCCAGGCGCGAAGCGTTCCCCAATCATTCAATTTTCTAGGCTCTCCTTTGTTGACCAAACCTATTATTCCTGCACGAAGTCCGGCACCATTATCCGCCTGAAAACTTGTAGGAATAATAATCGCAAATCCCCATCCCTGAGCCAGCAATTGCTCTTGCCAGGAAGGTCCGACTTGCACAGGGCGCTGGAAACCTGCCGGAAAATTCCATCCGAATTCTAAAACCAGCGGAACAGGTTTCACAGGAGTCACGGGAGTGGTAACCGTGAGATCGATCGCAACTTCAATTGCAGGATATCCGGAATTATCCACGATTCCTTTTAAATTTTTGACTTTGACAGGAAATTCGCCAATCAGACTATCCCGCTCATCCATGATCTTCCAGGTTACTCCCGGAATATTTTCGGGAAGATGACCGTAGACTTCCTCATCAAAAAGCTCCGCAATTTCTACTCTTCTTTTCTCCCAATCTTTAGCCGTTTTCACGGGTTTCCCATCTTCAAACAGGAGCGGATCAGGAAGGCTGGTGTAAGGAGAAGCTTTGCTTTCATCTGAATTGGCAGCGTTGGGAGCAGTTGGATTTCCCGAAGGTCCGGGCCGAAGCGAAGTAATTCCCAAACGTGTCATCATCAATTGATGATCTTCGGAGCTTAGTTGGTTGATGCTGTCGCGGGCTTGCTGAGAGAGCTGGGCGAATGAACTCAAAGAGATAATTCCACCAAAAAGTAAAATCAGAAAGTATTTCTTCATTGGTTTAGGTTTTGGGTCAGAGGTAATCAACCCATTTTAAATTACATAGATCCCACTGTAAAACCTGAATAGACGAATAAATCACTCTTCCTCCTTCCAAATCCCCAGCATATTGTGCTCCCCCTTCAAAACAAACTTCACCCAACCCCTCGGTAGTTTACTTTTTGAGATTCGAAACTCGCCCGAATCAGCATCAGCCTCACCGATCAATTTATAAGAATCGGGCTGACCCGTGCTTTTAAATTTATTCTCACCGCTCACCCAAATCTCTACTTTCCCTTGAGGCTCCGTCGGTTTCCAGGTAAGGAAGATTTCCTCTTCGGTTTCTGCCAAATCCGCCTGAATGATTGAAATCGGTCCAATCAGAGGAACCCCGTCCAACTCCATTTCCCGCTCCTGCGGAATTTCCAGATTCATAAATCGGGCGATAGTCGGCATGATATCCACTGTCGCAGGCTTTTCATTTTGGAAATAGGAATTCAGATTCCCGGCATTGGTTACCATCCAGATTTCGCGCTCTCGATCAGATTGGCCTCCGTGATCTTTGCCGTCTTCGAGCGTGCGTCCATGATCCGTCGTGATGAAAATCAACCAGTCTTCTTCATAATTTTTCCTCCGGAAATCAACCGCTTCCCAGATTCTTCCTACTTGTTCATCCGCAATCTGCAAGGCTCGATCCATTTCGGGACCATCTCCAAATCGGTGCGCGATGTCATCGGTGTATTCCAGGTAAACCCAGCTGAGATCGGGACCGGAAGTTTTCAGATAATATGCAGCTTCGAAAGAAACAAGGTTGTCAATATTGAGAATGTATCGCTTGTCTTCATCGTGTGGATAAGTAAGCGTATCCTGTTCAAACCCATCGAAATGATAGTCAAGTTTCAGGTTACCGGTTTCCGCCAATCCTTCCCCAATCAGCTTGGTCCGATTGTCCAGCCAGGTTGAGAAAATCGCCGTTTTAGCTTCCGGCTTCGCCTCTTTCAAAAATCTGAAAATCGTCCAATAGCGGTAGTTTGGTTTTTCAATTGTATTATCCCAGACATTATGCTTATTTGCCCAGGTGCCGGTGAGCAGACTATTGTATCCGACTGCGGAGATTGTCGGAGTTTCGGAATAGCCTCCTTTTTTCCCTCCTGTAAATCCTCTCGAATACCCACCTTCAGCCGCTATCTTGTCCAGATTCGGAGTATTCACCCGCTCCAGGACATCGGCAGGAATGCCATCCAAAATGATGAAAACAACTTTTTTAAAAGGATTTTGGGCAATTGAATCCTGCCAAATCAGGCACGTAAAAGCGAAGAAAATCAGGATTTGAAATCGATAGAGCATGAAAGTAATTTGGATCCCCAACTTAGGCAGGTTAATGGTTTTTTCCGAAGGGATAATTACTCTTTTTTTAAAAGGAAGCCAGTACCACAACTACACACTTTAAAATCTCAAACATTCAAACCTCCAATTTTTTGTATCTTTTTGATCTCACCATTGAAAAACAATTATAATCAAATGAAAAAATCGCTACTCCCATTTTTATTGATTCTGCTCTGCATCCCTGCATTTGCTCAATCCCTTTCCGATTACCTCTCTGCCCCGTTTCCCACAGGTTTGGTCGCTTCACCGAATGGCAATTCCATCGCTTGGGTGTTCAATGACAAAGGTGAGAGAAACGTCTTTTTTGCAAAAGCTCCGGAATATGAGTCAAAAAAGCTGACCGATTATGAAGGTGATAACGGTGTTGATTTGGGTCCATTGGTTTTCTCTCCTGACGGAAAAACCCTGCTGTTCGTCCGGGGAAACTCGAGAAATCCAGCCGGACAGCCAGCAAATCCTGCGCAACTTCAGGAAAACACGGACAAGAAAATCTACCACCTGGACTTGAAAAGCGGAAAAGCCAGATGGTTTGCTCCCGGAACCTCTCCCGTTTTCAGTCCGGACGGGGAAAATATTGCCTACCTGATTGGTGGGTCGGTTTACATGAAAGCTTTGTCAGATACCACAGATTCGGTCAATCAACTGATTACGGCCAGAGGAAGCGCATCTATGCTATCCTTCTCTCCTGACGGAAAATACCTGGCGTTTATGTCCGGTCGCACAGATCATTCCTTCGTAGGACTTTGGGATCTGGAGAAAAAGCAATTGAGCTATCCTGAATCCAGTTTGGATTTTGACAGCTACCCCGCTTGGAGTCCTGACGGAAAAAAGCTCGCCTATCTGCGAATCCCGAATATCAACAACCTTCTTCCTTTTACCTCCATCAAAGAAGCAAATCCCTGGAGCATTCGGGTGCTTGATATCGCTTCGATGAAAGCGGAGGAAGTCTGGAAAGCCGATTCGGGTCGCGGATCTGTAATGGTTGATGATTTACCCGCAATTGCAGAAAGGCTTTGGTGGACGCCCTCGGGTTCCTTGATTTTCCCGTGGGAAAAGAATAATTGGATGCAGCTATATTCAGTAAATCCGACCACCAAGGAAGTCAAACACCTGACCCCAGGGGAAGGACAGGTAGAATGGGTTCAGACTTCCTTTACGAAAAACGAACTTTTGGTCACTCACAACATCGGTAATATCGACCGCAGGCAGGTCTCAAGACTTGACTTATCCACATTTGAACTTGAACTGCTTTCCGATCCGCAAACGATCAATTGGTCGCCGGTGCGAATTGAGAATGGTTTGGCTTGGTTTCAATCCAACTGGGATCGTCCGGGTTGGCCCATGATCCAGACCTATGACCAAAAGAAAATGCTGGCAGAGGAGCTTTTCCCGGCTGAATTCCCAAAAAATCTAAGCAAGCCTGAATCCATCACTTTGAAAGCAAAGGATGGCTTTGAAAGCTATGGCCAAGTTTTCCTGCCTGCCAATTACGACCCGACCAAGAAATATCCTGCGGTAATTTTCCTCCACGGAGGAAGCCGAAGACAGATGCTTCTCGGTTTTAATTATGGAATGTATTACAGCCATACCTATGCTGCTCAGCAATATTTTGCTTCGCAGGGATACATTGCCTTTATCCTCAATTACCGCAGCGGAATTGGCTATGGAATGGATTTCCGTGAAGAAGAAAATTACGGAGCAGGAGGCGCAAGTGAGGTTCAGGATGTGATGGCGGCAGCGGATTACCTGGCTGGTCGGGCAGACGTGGACGTATCGAAAATCGCGCCTTGGGGTGGAAGTTATGGTGGATTTTTGACAGCGCATGCGCTTTCGCAGGCCCCTGGAAAATTCCTGACGGGTGTGGATATTCACGGAGTTCACAATTGGAATAATGACATTCCTGTTTTCGCTTCGTGGTACAAGCCGGAGAAATTTCCCGAAATGGCGGACCTTGCTTTCAAATCATCCCCCATGAGCCATGTCAAAAACTGGAAGGAACCGGTGCTGATGATTCACGGAGATGATGATCGAAACGTTCTTTTCTCAGAAAGCGTGGAACTGGCCGAAGTATTGCGAAAGCAAGGCG
>JBILPR010000494.1:0-2826 GCA_044373795.1 Algoriphagus sp.
AACCAAACCGGTGATCTGGTTGCCCCATCAGTAATAGGTGTGACAGATCCTCTTCTGAATTCATTGATCCAGTCTCTGAGCGAATTGCAGGCTGAGCAAACCAGACTAAAAGCGAATTTTTCTGATCAGACACCTGCTGTAAGAGAAAATGCTGCAAGAATCCAGAATTCCAGAAAGGCTTTGCAGGAGAACGTGAGTCTTGCACTTCAAAACACACAAAATGTCCTGGCTGATATCAACAACAGGATCAGAATGATTGAAAGAGATGTGAATTCTTTGCCTCAAACTGAACGGAATCTTTTGAGTATTGAAAGACAATTCACCATCAACGAAAATATTTATGTCTACCTGCTGGAGAAAAAGGCAGAAGCAGATATTACGATGGCTTCCAACATGCCTGCAAATAGTATTTTGGATTTTGCAAAAGCAGGTCAGTTACCAGTTGCTCCCAAAAGAAGCCTCAATCTGATGATTGGGTTTATTTTGGGATTAATTATTCCGCTGGGATTCATTACAGTGAAGGATTTCCTCAATACCACCATTGAGGATCCAAAAGAACTTGAAAAGCTTATCAAAGTCCCTTTGATAGGAATGATCGGAAGAAATACAACGAATGATGCGTTGCCGGTTCTGAATAATCCACGTTCTACAGTTACGGAATCTTTTAGATCTCTTCGTGCCGATATAGCGTACTTAAGTCCTCAAAAAGAGAACCTTACCATCCTCGTTACTTCTTCCATTTCCGGGGAGGGCAAAACATTTGTAGCGATCAATATGGCTTCTGTTTTCTCCCTGATGGGTAAAAAAACCATTTTGATTGGATTGGATTTGAGAAAACCAAAAATTGGAGAGGATTTCAATCTTACCAATGATAAGGGAATGAGTACAGTTTTGAGTTCTAATATCCAATGGAATGAGGTTGTTAAGTCCAGTGGATATGATCGGCTCGATGTAATCCTTTCAGGCCCAGTTCCACCCAATCCGGCAGAATTACTACTTCAGGATAAATTCGCTTCCGTAATCGAAGAGATCAAAAAGACCTATGAGGTGGTGATTTTTGACTGCCCTCCGGTTGGTTTGGTTTCTGAAACAAAGGAGCTCTTTGGATATGCTGATGTCAACTTTTTTGTGTTCCGTCAAGGCTATTCAATGAAAGCAAATTCTCAAATCCTGAATAATTTGGTTGAAAAGGGAGGTGTCTCCAAAATTTACGGCATATTTAATGACATGCATATCGATAAAGGGTATGGATATGGATATGGGTACGGTTATGGATATGGGTATGGAAACAATTCATACGGCTATCATGAAGAGGCTCCTTTGCCGTGGTGGAAGAGAGCTCTGAAATTGAAGAAATAACTTTTGAAAAGCAGATTTTATCTACCACCTATTTGAAGATTAAGTAGGTGTATAAATAATACATAGCAGTAATCCTGTAGGTCAATAAATTGAACAAGCAAAAAACCGGACAAAGGAGGTTTGTTTATTTTTTCACTTGACGACGTGGAGACACGAGTTTCCTGCTGCTTGTGGTGAGCTCGTCGACCTGATTCCCCAAAGAGAATTCGCTAACCGGCAGAGAAGAGTATACAGATAATAAATGCGTTTCTTTTAGTAGAGCGCAGCTCAAAAAAGGACTGAAAAACAGTTTTAACTAATCCATTATAATATTTAAACATAAATAAAAGATGTTGTGCCTTTTATTTATACTTAAAAATTAGTTCATTTTTATTTGTTTTTAACCAGCTTCTAATGTCAGTTTTCAATTATTTCAGTCAAATAATTACAGGATATCAGTCCAAAAAAAGGACAATCGGGGGAATTCAGGTACACTATAAATTTTCTGGTAAGGCCATTCTTTTTGATCCGATAGAAATGCTCAGGAATCTGAGATTTAAGATTTCAGAATCGGAAAACTCTTCATTGAATCTATCTCAATCCATCAAAAATATTGATGATGTGCTCCTAAAGAGAAATGAACTGCAAAAAGCGACCGTTATAGCAAGTTTTATGTTTGAAGAAAGAAAAGTAAAAGTTGTCCGCTACGTAAAAACAGTTGGCAACATGCCAATTAGCAGGTATGATTTTTTTCTGGATTCAAATTTATTTTCCGTTTTTCAAAGACAGTACGATTATGGTAAAGGGTTTACAAGTGTCTTACAAAAAATGGAACCCTATGGAAGCAAGCCCCAAACTCAAAACGACAACTCTTATTATTGGGCCGATGCAAATTCCGAGCGAGCTGTTCTTTTGGAGAAATTTGGGCATACCCAAATTTGGCTCATTTATGACTCTAATTGTTTAAAGGACGTCTGGAAGAACTTCCCTTAATATTCGCTTAAAAATTAAGTGCAATTTCACGTTTAAACGTGGCGTTTTACCTTTGAAATGCATTATTTATTATATAAAATTTTCATCTTAAAATACCAGAGAAAATTCGTTTAAGGAGTCCTTTCAATGCTAACTTTGTATACAAATTAGGAGCAAAATAGGCTCTCATTTTAATCTGAAGACATATATCGAAATTATTTCCGCCTTCCTTATTTGTCTTCTTCCTGCAATAAAGACTCGGCATTTAAGCTGAATCTGAGAACGAAAATTAGGTAGGACCATTGGGCCTGTGATGAGATTTTTGATCTTGTTTTTCTCTCAAAATCTCTACTTTTTTTGCTAAGCATGGGACTGAAAGGGCGAAGCTGTGCTTGGAGGCGAAAGAGCTGAGGTGAAAGGATGGTATTGGAGGGGCTAAAAGGTGGAAGAATTGAAGTATGAAGTCAGAAGGCTGAAGTTTGAAACTAAGACCGATTAATGGTTAAAATCATACTC
>JBILPR010000156.1:0-9907 GCA_044373795.1 Algoriphagus sp.
CAGTTAACAGAACTTTAACATTTTTTTAGTTGCTATTTTATAAGTAATTAGTTTTATTGTCCATAATCTTAGTGCCCACCCAACTATTTATTTATGAAAAAATCCTTTTTAAAACTGGCGTTAGCGTCAGCAGCACTCCTTTTTTCCAATTTTGCAGTTGCTCAAAATGAGTTGCCAGCCAAAATCCAGGCCTATTTTGACACTTATCAGAAGGAATATCCGGTAGAAAAAGCCTATCTACACATAGATAAGCACACGTACACCTTGGGTGAGGATTTATGGTTTAGCGCATACCTTACCGCCGGCAGCGTTCAGATTCCCTCTCCTTTGAGTTTGACTATGTATGTTGATTTGTTTGATGGGGACGGATTGTTGCTAGAGCAAAAGATCGTTCGCCTTGAAACCGGTCGGGGACAGGGAGATTTTCAAATCCCGACTTTCGGCAAGCCCGGGACTTATCGAATCAAGGCTTATTCTGCCTGGATGCGGAATTTTGGAGAGGAGTACTTTTTCACAAAAGACATCTCGGTGGTGGATGGTGCAGGAGGCTCTTTTCTTCCGGAAATCAAATTCAATGAAATCAGTTCTTCTGGTGGAAAAACTACTTACCAGGCGGATTTGACAGCCATCGACAGCAAAGGAAATCCCCTTGCCAACAAAAATCTGGGAGTCAAAGCTAAGGGAGGAGATGAGGAATTGTATTCCCGGGGTCTAACCTTGAATGCCCAGGGACAGGTGAGTTTCACTTTTTCCATCCCTGAGAAAGCCTATTCAAGCCAAAATCTGGAGCTGACTTATCTGGAAAATGAAAATTATTCGGTCACTCAAAAAGTTCGCTTGCCTTATAGTTTGAATCTAGCTGATATCCAGTTTCTGCCGGAAGGAGGACATTGGGTCATTGGCAAAAAATCGAAGATGGCGTTTCGCGGAGTTTACCCGGATGGAATGCCTGCGGAAATTCAGGGTGAGGTCGTCGGTGAATCAGGGATTAGCTTTCAAAGTAATTTCGGAGGACTTGGCAAGTTTGAAATCACTCCGGAGAAATCCGAGTACCAGGCAAGATTTAAGGCAGTCGGATCCAGTCAGGAAAAAACGATTTCGCTCCCAAAGGCAGATACAGATGGCTTGGTTTTGCAGGTGGTCAATAATCCCGCTGCCAGCTATATCACCGCTTTTGTTCAGGGAAACTACGAACCAAATTCACTTTTGCTGGTCTCTCAGACCAGGGGAATCATCAATTACATGATTCAGGGCGTCTTGGCAAATGGAGTATGGGGAGTCAGAATCCCGAAGGAAAACTTCATTTCAGGGATCAACCAAATCACGATTTTCAGCGGGGACGGAAAGCCACTCCTGGAGCGCTTGCTTTTTTTCCAAAAGGAGGATCGATTGAAGTTGGATCTTTCCCAAACGGGAGCAATTTCTAATCGTGAAAAACTCAATCTCCAATTGAAGAGCTCCGCTGGTGGTCAGGGAGCCCCTGGTAGTTTCTCGGTTTCCATTGTCGATGCGGATCAGGTCGAAGATGAAAGTCTGACTGCCGGAGATATTTTTTCCAGCCTTTTACTGACTTCGGATCTGAATGGATCTATTTACCATCCGGGTCATTACTTCAAAGATTTGGAGTCCGGGACCCAAGAAGAACTGGATCTTGTGATGCTGACTCATGGCTGGAGAAGGTTTGATTGGAATCAGGTGTTGGGAGGAGAATTACCGAAGGTGGAGCATTTCATCGAGCGGGGAATCAATATCGAGGGTCAAGTTACTGATCAGGAGGACACTAAGAAAGGACTTGGCGGAGGAAAAATTACCGCGTTGGTAGGGGAAGGAGTAGAAATCGTGAGTTCGGAATACGGACCAAACGGGCGATTTATTTTCAGGGATATGGATTACCTGGATTCTGCCCAGGTCACAATTACGGCTGAAGATGATCGGTTAAGGAATTTCATCAATGTGGCTGTGGAGCAACCAAAGTCAGTTTTCAACAGTCTCCGTGGGAAATACCCAAATCAAATCTCCTGGCCGGAAGGATTGGTCGCTACCTATCAGGAGCGAAATTTCATGAAACAGCTTAATGTCGATCAGAATGTGATGGATTTGGAGGGGGTGACTGTGGAAGCGCAAACGATCGAGAAAGAAGAAGAAGAAATCAGAAAGATCTACGGTGCCGGTGATGTAACAATCGATCCGGAGAAAATCCCCGCCTCGGTTGGTTTTACAAACGTGTTCCAATTGATTCAAGGCAGAGTTTCAGGAGTTCAAGTAGTTGTGAATGGATTGAGTGCCAGTGTTACAATCAGGGGAGTTGGGTCTTTGAGTTCCGGAACTGAGCCTTTGTATTTGCTTGATAATATCCCCGTGGATGCGGGCACATTACTTCAGGTCAGCCCAAGGGATGTGGCAAATGTGGATGTTTTTAAAGATCCTGCGAAAACAGCCATTTTCGGAGCACAGGGTGCGAATGGGGTGATTGCTGTTTACACCAAAACTGGAGCAGGTGTTTCAGTCAGTGTCGGGGGAACTCTTGTCACCCGATACGGTGGATATTCAGTTCCGAGAGAATTCTATCAGCCGAAATACGATACAAAAAATACCGCAACAGCAGCAACTGACAAGCGTGCTACTATTTACTGGAACCCACTGGTGAAGACCGATGCCAATGGGGCAGTAAGCTTGGATTACTTCAACACTGATGTAGCAAAAAGACAATTATTGATCCTGGAAGGGATGGATGCGGAAGGCCGATTAGGTCGAATAGTCCGCATTTTAGAGTAAAAGTTTGCATTCCTCACCAAAGCCTCCTAATTTCTTCTCGAATTATAAACCGATCAGAATGGAAAAGGCTTTGGTGATTTTTTTTATGGGTTTCCTGTTTTCTCTCACAGCTTTGGGGCAGACGCAATCTCAGGGCGATTCTCGTATTCATGTGTTGGGCACGTATGGATTGCGGTATGAGAACTTTGGGGCAGGAGCCGGAATCGAGTATTTTTTTGCAGAGAAATTTGCCCTTATGCCAAGCTATACCAAGATTTTTCCAGAAGTGGGCAAAGCCAGTAATTTCAGTTTTGATCTTCGTTATTATGTTTCGAGCGGGCCTTCGCAGCTGTATTTTATGGCCGGCTACAGTCAAAACTGGGAAAACACGCAGCCGGATGGAGCGGGTACCAAAAATAATTACGTCGGTGCTAATATGGGTGTCGGTGCTTATGTACGCATGACGGATTGGGTGGGGTTGAGTACTGAATTTAAATTTCAGAGTCAGTTTCCGCAAGAATTAGGATTTAGAGTGGGGGTTGCTTTTCCGTTGTAGATTTCCTTCTGTTACGGGGAAAAAGAATTACCGCGGAGCCGCGGAGGACGCAAAGATGATTTTAAATTGTCTACCTCCTCTTGGACCTGGACTTTTTTTAATCTTTCAAAGACTCCCAACCTCCCGACTTCCAACCTTCAACTTCCTATTTTTTCGAAAACTCAAACAGCTTCCTTTTCTCTTCTTTGTTCAGAGCTTCGTAGCCGCGGTCTGCGATTTTGTCCAGGATTCGGTCTATTTCTTCCTGAGTTGCTATGTCCGACTTAGTCGTCGGAGTTGCCGATTTTGAAGAAGATCCGAAAGAATCAAAACCTCCGCCGGTGGTTTTCTCTTTTCGGTACGATACTTTCACATTGCTTCGCCTTCCTGAAAAAAGGTCTTCGAAGAATATGCCCACTTTTTGAACGGGAATACCCAGATCAATTCCTTTTCGAAGCTGAGTGATGTACAAGAAACCCAAAAGCGCACCACCCAAGTGAGCCAATTCCCCTCCGGCATTCGCCCCGATTGAGTTGGCAAAGGAGAGAATCACATAGAACATGGCGATGTATTTGATTTTTACCGGACCCAAAAGGATCAGAAAAAAGGTTGTATTGGGAGTGAGCGTCGCTGCGCCAACTACCACTGCAAATACCCCGGCACTTGCACCAAGCATCAAAGAAGAATCAACCGAATTGCTGAAATACGGAGCAAGATTATAGATAATCACATAAAACAAGGCGCCGAATAAGCCGCCCAGAATGTAAAGATTTGCGAGTTTTCTGCTACCGAGGTATTGATGGATCAACAGACCAAACCAATATAGGAAAAGCATATTGAAGAGAATGTGGAAAATCCCTTCGTGCAAAAACATATAGCTGAAAATACTCCAGGGCTGAAAGAGAAGTCTTGGCAAAGAAGCCGGCATCATCAGATAGGAAATTCCGGTGGAGTACCAATCACCAAATCCGGTGATAGTCATCAATACCCGAGAAACCAGAACTGCAAAAAACACAAGAATATTAATGGCAATCAGCTTGTAAAGGCTGTTGTCACTGTGCCGAAAGGCATTTTTCAAATTATCCCAAAAATTCCCGTACATGATTAATAGAAGCTATTTCTGTCTCTTTTCCAACGATAAACCAAGATGCCGCCGATCAGCAAACCACTCAGGTGAGCAAAGTGTGCGACATTATCCGTTGGATTATTTACCAGTACGTTATAGATCGTGTAAAGTCCGTAAAACAGAACCAAATATTTTGCCTTCACCGGCATTGGGGGGAAGAGGAGGAAAAGCTGTGTGTTTGGAAAAAGCATTCCAAAAGCAATCAAAACCCCGAATAAAGCACCTGAGGCGCCCACCATTGGTACATTTCCCTGGATAGTCATAATCGCCTCCAAAGTCTGATTTGCCCGACTGATTTTCATCGGATCGGATGGGTTTCTGCTGAAGTCATCTACAAAATCAAAAACAGTCGGCTCAAAATATCCTCTGTTTTCCAAAACTATTCTGTTGAAAAACTCCGGATCGGGATTTCCTTGAAAAGCTTCGATTTTGTCTTCCAAAGCATTCATTCGATAGGCAGAATAGCCAGAATATAGCAGGCCAGAACCTACTCCGCACACCATCCAAAGGATAAGTAATTTCTTAGGTCCCAAAAACTGCTCGAGCAGCGGTCCGAAAATCAACAGACCAAACATGTTGCTGAACAAATGCCAAAAATCGGCATGCATAAACATGTAAGTCAGGAACTGAAACGGCTTGAAATAGGGGCTATGGATATAATAAAGAGCAAACCAGTCGCTTAATTGTGGAAACAAAAATGCGCTCACAATGAACAGAACCACGTTCAAGAGCAGCAGATTTTGGACTACAGGAGTTATATTTCTAAACATACTATTTACCAAAGAAGGAGTGAATGCTAGTTAAATCCAATTTCACGAAGGTTTTGTTCCCGGATAGCCCATAGTTTGGGTTTTGGCAGGCAAAAAGCTGCCCCACCAGCGTTTCCATTTCTTGTGAATTGAGTTTTTGCCCTTTTTTCAAAGACGATTTGCGGGCAAGAGATCTTGCGAGATTTTCCCGATTATCAAGGGAAAGCTCACTTTTGAAGTTTTTGAACTGCTCGATAAGACCCTCGAAGAGTTCTTTTTCATTTTTCACCTGAATGTCCGCAGGTACACCCTGAATCAGGACAGTGTCTTTCCCAAATTCAGAAACCATGAATCCCAAGCTATGGAGTTCCGGGAGAATATCGATAACCAGAGCAAAGTCAGGCGCGCTGAGATTGACAGTAGGAGGAAAGAGGCATTGCTGCGAAGGTCCCTGAGCGAGTTTGAGTTGCTTCAAATAACGCTCATACAGCACCCGTTCGTGTGATGCCTGTTGATCCAGAATCAATAAACCTGTGGATAATTGTGCCACAACATAGCTGAGTTCTACCTGAAAAGTCGTTCCGGTAGCTTCTTCCGGAGGTCTCGGGAAGAAATCAGAATTCCCTTCCGGGATTGCCCGGCTCGGGAAAGTCAAAACTTCCGTGTCTTCCTGCTCAAATCTGCTGACAGGCAGTGGGGCTGGTGAGTTTCCCTCAAAAAGCCGCTCCCAACCTGAGGTACTTGCTTTTTTGAATTCCGGAGTATTAAAAGACTTGTAGCTGTATTCCCGGTCGACCTGTTCCTTTTTGTTCGGATCTTTATCCCAGTTTTCGGTGAAGTTCACATCGTAATTAAAGTCAAGCGAAGGAACTACATGATGCGCTCCCAAAGCCTGCTTGACCGCAGAGCGAATCACTGCATAAACTGTCCGCTCGTCGTCAAACTTAATCTCAGTTTTGGTGGGATGGACGTTGATATCAATATGCGAAGGATCGATGTCAATGAACAAAACATAAAATGGATGCTGATCGCTTTGAAGAAGTCCTTCGAAGGCGGAAGTGACCGCATAGTGGAGATAGCTACTTTTTATATATCTGTTGTTAACGAAGAAAAACTGCTCTCCACGTGTTTTTTTAGCATTTTCAGGCTTTCCGATGTATCCTTTTACATTGAGATGCGGAGTGAGTTCTTCGCAGGGAACAAGCTGTCCTTGGTAGTTTTTTCCAAAAATTCCTACGATTCGGTTGCTCAGCTTGCCGGGAGTAAGAGAGAAAACTTCCAGATCCTGCTGATAAAGACTGAAGGCAATTTCCGGATAGGATAATGCTACTCGCTGAAACTCGTCGACGATATGGCGCATCTCCACGGGATTGGATTTCAGGAAGTTTCTGCGGGCTGGAACATTGAAAAACAGGTTTTTCATCGCCACGGAAGTGCCGGTTGGACTTGCGACAGGTTCCTGTTTTTTCACTTCAGATCCTTCGATCTGGATAAGCGTTCCGAGTTCCGATTCAGCCTTTCTGGTTTTTAATTCTACCTGAGCCACGGCAGCGATGGAAGCCAAAGCTTCCCCTCTGAATCCGAAAGTTCGGATCGAAAAAAGATCATTGCTTGTTCGTATTTTGGAAGTAGCATGTCGCTCAAAGCTCATTCTGGCATCAGTCGGGGTCATTCCTCTCCCATTGTCAATTACTTGAATAAGTTGTTTTCCACCGTCTTTTACAATCACCTGAATCTGAGTAGCACCGGCATCCACTGCATTTTCAAGAAGTTCTTTCAAAGCAGAAGCTGGCCGCTGTACTACCTCGCCGGCAGCGATTTGATTTGCAATGGCATCAGGTAAGAGTTGGATGACATCATTCATCTTTTCTCCTGGGTTTCCTTTTGGAAATGAAGTAAATCACCCCCAACAATGCAGCGATGATGAGCATGTATTGGAAGATGATCGGGCCGAGGTAAATGTATCCGCCGCCTCCTCCGAGGAGGATAAGAAATATAAAGGTTCGGATCAATGCCGTAGAACCACCTGATCCCGATGCAAAAGATTTGTTTTTGCGATTTTTTGAAAAAGCCCCTCTGATTCCGGTTTCGAATTTTGCTTTCAGATCGATTTCCTCAGGAGTCAATTTTCCCTGCGCTTCCAACTCTCTTTTAATCAAGGAAGTTCTTTGTTCAATTTCCTCTTTGACAGGATCCCAATATCTCGGTTTGATTTCAAATCGATTCGGAGTTTTTGAACGAAAGAGAGTAAGGATTTTCATGCGATTGTATGTTTTAGCTTGAATGCTTCGTTACTCAAAAGCATATTCAGGAATTAAGTTGTTGCTGGAAAACCAGACATCAAATTTATATCAATTTTAACCCTAAAAACTGATCATTGTTGTCTGAACTTTCCTATCTTGAAATATCCGTTGTCCCGATCTTCAGGAAATTTGAACGGCCCAGGGACAAGAATAAGGATTCAAATGTGTTTGGGAATCTATCAGACAGGCCGGTTTACAAATTTATTTCAAAAATTAAGGATAAAAAATTTACTCAGTAATGAGCAACAAGCTTTGGAAGGTTTTCAGCATTTTATGCATATCAATTTTCTTTTCCTCCGGAAAATTGGATGAATCGCTGTTGATGGAAGATCCGCTTATCAGCCCGGACCCGATGGTTCAACTCAATTGGGTTGACAGCATTTTTCAAAGTTTGACATTTGAGGAAAGGTTGGGTCAGCTTTTCATGGTTGCCGCTTATTCCAACAAAGACCAGAAGCATGTTGACGAGATCAGCAATCTGGTGAAAACCGAAAATCTTGGAGGGTTGATTTTTTTTCAGGGCGGGCCTGACAGGCAAGCCCGATTGACCAACTATTATCAGGCTCAGACCAAAACACCCCTTTTCATCGCGATGGATGCGGAATGGGGAATCAGCATGCGGCTGGATTCTGTTCCTGATTTTCCGAAGGCAATGACACTGGGAGCAATTCAGGACACTGAATTGATCTATGAAATGGGGACAGAAATGGCCCGTCAATTCAAGGAGTTGGGGATGCATATCAATTTTGCCCCGGTAGTTGATGTTAATTCCAATCCGGAAAATCCGGTGATCGGATATAGAGCTTTTGGTGAAAGCAGGGAAATAGTCACTAAGCGTGCTTTGGCTTACATGAAAGGACTTCAGGAAAATGGGGTGATTGCTAACGCAAAGCATTTTCCGGGACATGGAGATACAGAGGCTGACAGCCATTATGATCTGCCTGTAATTAAGCACCTGGAAAAACGAATCTGGGATGTGGATCTTTATCCGTACCAAGAGCTTTTCAAAGCAAATTTGATGTCAGTGATGGTAGCTCACCTGAATATCCCGAGTCTGGATAATGCCGAAAACATACCAACCAGCCTTTCCAAAAAAGTAGTAACCGACCTGCTCCAAAACAGGATGAATTTTCAGGGCTTGGTATTCACTGATGCGTTGAATATGCAGGGCGTCGCCAATGTCAATTCTCCCGGGGAGGTGGATTTGAAGGCTTTGCTTGCAGGAAATGATGTTTTGGTCTATTCTCAGGATGTGCCAAAAGCAAAAGCACTGATCAAAAAAGCAGTGGAGGATGGGTTGATTTCCGAGAAAGAGATTGATCGCCGGGTGAAAAAAGTCCTGAAAGCAAAATATTGGGCGGGATTAAATCACTACAAACCTATCAATATGTTTGGGCTGGTGGGGCGTTTGAATACTCCCAAAACAGCTGAAATCCGTGAAAAACTTTACGCGGACGCGATCACCATTGCTGCTAACAAGGATGATCTTTTGCCATTTACTCAACTCGACTTGAAAAGATTTGCCAGTGTGAGCATTGGAGGTCAGGGAAAAGATTTCCAGAAATATCTGAGCAAATATGCTTCGTTTGAGCATTTCAACATAGAAAAAGCGGGAAATCAAACTTTGCATTACAACCTGATGAAGCAACTCGAAGACTTCGATGTCGTCGTCGTTGGTTTAATGGGCGTGACAAACAGCCCCAAGCGGGCATTTGGAATCGCTCCAGGCGATGTTGAATTGCTCCGGCTTTTGAGCGAGAGACAAAAAGTAGTCACGGTTCTTTTTGGAAACTCCTATGCTTCTCAGTTTTTGGAAGGTTTGGGAAATGTGGTTCTGGCTTATGAAAACAATGAACTGACCCAGCAATTAGCACCTCAAATCTTGTTTGGTGGGAGATCGGGAGCTGGAATTTTGCCTGTTTCAATCAGTCCTCAGTATTCTCAGGGAGTTGGTGGATTTATGGGATCTATGAACAGACTTTCCTACGGGACTCCCGAAAGCGTGGGTCTGGACAGCAAGACACTTGATAAAATAGACGAAGTTGCCGAGCGCGCGGTTTTGATTCAAGCCACTCCGGGAGCAAATGTGCTGGTAGTGAAAAATGGAAAAGTGGTGTTTGAGCGCTCCTACGGAAAACTTGAATACAAAAGTTCGCCAGAAGTCAACTCCGAAACACTATATGATCTGGCTTCCATCACCAAAGTTTTGGCTACCACACAGGCGGTCATGTTTCTTGACAGCCGGGGAGAAATCAACATGGATAAATCTTTGGGAGATTATTTGCCTGAGTTGAAAAGAACAAATAAAGGCAAACTGATTCTGAAAGATGTGATGGCTCATGAGGCTGGTTTGGTTTCATTTATCCCTCATTATGTGAAAACTGTACATAGCGGAAGCTGGAAAAGTGATTATTACAAAAGCGCTTCGGAACTTGGATTC
>JBILPR010000157.1:0-9898 GCA_044373795.1 Algoriphagus sp.
CTTGAAAAAGGGAGTTTCGAAACGAGAGTTCCAAATCATCTCCTCCATGAGTATAAATCGGAATTGTAAGTACTACTGCTATTACTATGAGCGAAACCGTGTAAACTCTGAACTCGTCACTTCGCAAAACATTCTTAAATTTCCCAACCAGGGCAAAGTAGATTACTGTGAAGTTTGTCCCTGCCAAAAACATAAAGAAGATGGCCGTGTATTGAATAAAAGCAGAATCATAAAAAGCCATACTGGCATTTTTTGTAGAAAACCCTCCCGTAGCCATCGTAGCAAGAGCATGATTCACTGCATCAAACAAAGTCATGCCTCCTGCCCAAAAAAGCAAACTGGCTGCGACTGTCAATCCTACATAGATATACCACAATCGCTTGGCTGTCTCAGATATTCTTGGATGCACTTTATCGGAAGTGGGTCCGGGAGATTCTGCCACAAAAAGCTCAATTCCGCCAATTCCCAACAAGGGGAAAATGGCGACTGTCAATACGATAATTCCCAATCCTCCAATCCAGTGGGTCATACTTCTCCAAAACAGAAGACCTTTCGGCAAAGCCTCAATATCGGTCAAGATAGTTGCGCCTGTGGTAGTAAATCCTGAAACGGTTTCAAAAAGAGCGTCTTCAAATGTGACAACCTCTTCACTGAAGAAAAATGGAAGCATTCCAAAACCTGCCATAAAAACCCAGCTTAATGCAACGATCAGGTAACCTTCCCTTTTTCTGATGTTTCTATCTTCCTTTGAAAAGGATAAAAACAAGGTAATTCCTGTAACAATGGTTATAATGGCAGAAGTCAGGATTGGCCATGGGGTTTCGTCAAAGTAGACTGAAATAGCAGCCCCCGGAAGCATCAGCAAGGCAATCAATACCAAGAGTACTCCGAGAATTTTAGCGATTTCCTTGAAGTGAATCATTTTTAATGAAAGAGTTTTTCAAGTACGTTTCTTGCTTCCGGAAGTGCTAAAACAATTGCTTTATCATCGATATTAAGCTGAAAATCCCCATCCGGTATAAAAACTTCATCTCCCCGAATGACACCTGCAACAATCGCAGTATCGGGAAAATGCATCTCTTTAAGTGGAAATTTTGTCAATCTGTTGACTTTGTTGACACTGTATTGAATAAACTCAGCATCAACTCCATAGATACCGGAAATTGCATCTACGGTTCCCTTTTTCAAAAAACGGGTGATTTCATTCGCTGCTACCAGCTTTTTGTTGATCAAAGAATCAACTCCGATACTATGCGAAATATGAATGTATTCACGGGTATCTACATGGGCAATCGTCTTGTATACCCCGTGATTCTTAGCCGTCAAACTTGCGATAATATTGGTTTCTGAAGATTCTGTCAGCGCAAGAAAAGCATCCATCTGCTCCAATCCTTCTTCAATCAATAATTCCACATTTTTATAATCCCCATTGATAACCAATGTATTATGCAAATGCTCTGCTAGCCATTTACAACGCTCTTTATCTTTATTGACAAGTGTCACTCTGAATTTATCCTGCAATCTCAATGCAGTCGTCACGGCCATATCATCGCCACCAATAATCATCACATTCTTAATAGTCATCTTCTCCTGACCAAGAACCTCGAGAATGCTTTCGGTATTTTTCTTGTTCGAAATGAAGAATACGTGATCGTTATTTCGGATGATGGTATTTCCCTTTGGGATGATCGTTTTCTGATCTCTTACAATCGCGATGATCCGAATATCTTCAAAAATGGGATTGGATTTAGTGTCCATTATCCGCTGATTCACTAAAGGATTGGTCTGATCGAGGGTAATTCCCACGATGTTCAATTTTCCTCCTCCAAAATCGAAAACTTCAGTGAAACTGGAGTTTTCGATCATGTTGTAGATTTCCCTGCTGCAAAGCATGGTCGGGGAAATCAGATTATCAATCCCCAGATTCTTGAAATAAGGCGTGTTTTCCTCACTCAGGTACGAATGATTTCTTACCCTGGCCATTACGCGCTTTGCTCCCAATTGCTTGGCAAGAACCGCCGTTACGATATTGGTTTTTTCAGAAGTAGTAACTGCCAAAACCATGCTTGCACGCGAAACATTGGCCTTTTGAAGTATTTCAAATGAAGTAGCATCACCCTGAACGGTCAATACATCAAGCTTGGAAGAAACATAATCCAGAACTTCCCGATCTGTATCAATGAGTGTGATGTCTTTGTTGTCGTAACTTAATTGTTCAGCGAGGTGGTAACCCATGTCCCCGGCGCCGGCAATTACTATATTCATCCCCATAGAGATTATTCAGGTGATTCAAAATTTTGGTAAAACTAGCACCTTATTGAATGGCTATCAGTGAATAAGGTATTTCTTTTTTAGATAAAGAAAGAAAAGGTAAAAAATCAGCTTTGAAAATCAACTCCAAATAGATTTGATTTTTTCTGATTCAACCAAATTTTAGGCTATTCATCCAAAAGCTTAGAACTTTGACCCTCCGGAAGTTCTTGCACATCCTTCAGTTTCCGCTGAATTGCCCTGGTTCTTGCGCCTACGAGCTTGTCCAATTCTGAATTTGCTTCACTAAGTTTTTTCTGAGTTCGCTCAATCAGTTCTCCAAACTTTCCAAATTCAGTCTTGATCGCACCCAGGATTTGCCATACTTCAGAGCTTCGTTTTTGGATGGCCAACGTTCTGAATCCCATCTGAAGACTATTCAAAATCGCGGAAAGCGTCGTCGGGCCCGTCACCATCACCTTGTAATCCTGTTGGATTTGCTGCGAAAGACCAGGTTCACGGAGAATCTCAGCATAGAGACTTTCCACCGGTAAAAACAGAATCGCAAAATCCGTCGTATGTGGCGGATTGATGTATTTCTTCTGAATATCCTGAGCTGCCTTTTTGATGGCTTTTACGAGTTCTGCATGGTAAAAATCAATCTGGACTTTATCGGCTTTGTCGTACGCATCGACCAGTCTTAAATAGGATTCCTGCGGAAATTTTGAATCGATCGGAAGCAAAACAGGTTCATCCTGACCCGGCATTTTCACGGCAAATTCCACGCGCTCCCGACTTCCATTTCCTACAGAAGCGTTCAGGACATATTGCTCTGAGGTTAGCAAGTTTTCCAAAATCGCCTGAAGTTGGTATTCACCAAGTACTCCACGACTTTTAACATTGCTGAGCACCCGCTTCAAATCCCCCACTCCATTGGCAAGACTTTGCATCTCTCCCAGACCTTTTTGCACGGCTTGAAGATGATTGCTGACCATTTCAAAAGATTGGCCCAATCGGGTTTCAAGGGTTTTCTGAAGCTTTTCATCTACAGTTTCCCTGATCTTTTCGAGGCGGAGTTCGGTGACTTTCATCAATTCCTCCTGCCGGCGATTGAGCTCAGTAAACTTCTCCCGCTGCAGCATATTAAAGTCCTGAACATTAGTCCGAAAAACCTCTCCGAAGGACTTTAGGGCATCATTTTGGTCTTTGGAAGTCGCTCTGAGATTATCAAAAATTAAGCGGAATTGGGAAGTCAGGCTTTCATTGGATTCTCTTCTGCTTTCCGCAAGGGCTTGGCTAAGCTCCTTGCTCATTCTGGCCAATTCTTCCTGCAAAAGTGCTTTTTCCTGACCTTTCCCTTTTCGCAGAAAGAAGAGTAAAATCAAAATAAGCTGGAGAAAAAGGACTGAAAAGATCAAATATTCAATCTGCATGGGTGATGAATTTGGGAGCCTGAAGGTAGTCCTTCCGAACCTCCACACCCAGAAATGATAAATATTCTGCGACAGACTCAGTCGGGATTTCTTCCATCGGAACATGACCGGCATTTTCAAAAATCACCAGGTTTGATCCGGCTATGGCCTTCTCCAAAATATACCCCTGTGAAACCGGAATCCAGGTATCTTTTTCTCCCCACATAATTATAGTAGGCATAGTTAGCCTGTCAAAATCCACCTTCATAGACCGAGGTGCACTCAATCGGTCCAAAGTCGCTTGTCGGTTTCCATCCCGAAGCATCAGTTCGTAATAGCGCTCAATGGCCTGTTCATCTACTTTCTCCGGATCGCCATAGACTTGCTTCATGTTCATCTCAAAAAGGAACATCGGGGTGCATTTGAGGAGAATTTTGGAGAAAAAGGGGTTTGCGGCAAGTTTGAAAATCCAAGCTCCACCTCCACGGGTTTGCGTTGCCGTGCTGTCCAAAGTTCTCACTTCCGGTCTTGGTGCGCCTGCCGCATCGACGAGATTCAACGTCAAAACTTTATCCGGACGATTGGATGCTATTTGCAAAGCAACCGCCCCGCCCATTGAATTTCCGGCAAGATGGAATTTTTCCAGGTTTAGCTTTTCGGCAAGACGGAGTACCAAATCCGCATATTCAGCAGTATTGTATCGCTTTTCTTCATCTGGTCCTGTGAGCCCGTGGCCGGGAAAATCAAGAGAAATGGTCTGGAAATAAGGGCTAAGCTCCTGCTGCCATACATCCCAGGTATGAAGGGAAGAAAAGCTGCCATGAAGCAAGAAAATCGGATCACCTTCACCCATAAAACGAACATGAACATTGATTCCATCTACTTCTATGAAATGAGATTGGTGGGTAAAATACTTTTCATCGATTTCCTCTTTTGGAATATCACTTCGAAATAACAGAAGTAAAAAAAAGATGCAGGATAGAACCAATCCTGCCAACACTTTCAAAATTCTTTTCAACCAAATCATAAAAGGGGGATCTCGATTTTTCGGAAATAACATCCGTCAGAATAAAAAGTACAAAAATTCTACCCAAATCTCTATTTTGGCAAAAAAGAACGCCTTGTCACTCCAATCATTCTTCAAAAATCTTGGTCCCGGTCCACTTATCGCTGCTGCTTTCATCGGCCCGGGCACGGTTACAGTCTGTACACTCGCAGGTGCGAATTTTGGTTTCTCGCTGATTTGGGCAATGGTTTTATCCATTGTCGCGACGGTAATTCTGCAGGAACTCTCAGGCAGAATCGGAATCGTAACCGGGTCAGATCTTAGCTCACTTCTACGAAATCAAACCGGGAAACCTGTTTTCAGGGTCTTTTCCATGATTTTGGTCCTGATGGCTATTGTGCTGGGAAATGCCGCTTATGAATCCGGCAATATTTCCGGCGCTAATTTAGGGTTAGCTTTTTACTGGGAAGCACCCACTTTTAATTTTGGAAGCATTGAGCTTCAAATGGGTAATTTCTTGCTGGGCCTGTTGTCATTCATTCTCCTTTGGACTGGAAGCTATAAAACACTTGAACGAATTTTGGTTGCGCTAGTCATTCTGATGTCAATTGCATTCATCATTACAGCCTTACTCACCAAACCAGATTTGTCTGAACTCCTCAAAGGGTTTGTACCCACTTGGAATGAAGCAGAAATCTCAACTTTAGTAGCATTGATCGGCACTACGGTCGTCCCCTACAATCTTTTCCTATATGCATCGCTGGTCAATAAACGCTGGACAAAAGAATCTGACATTCCTTTCATGCGAAGGGATATCACTATTGCCGTAGTACTAGGAGGAGTTGTGTCCATGGCGATTTTGGTTGTCGGAGCTTCAAACACCAGTTCTGAAATTACCTCGGCCATTGATGTATCCAAAGGTTTGGAATCCGTTTTTGGAAGTTTTGCAGGCTATATGATGGGATTTGGACTTTTGGCAGCAGGCATGACTTCGGCACTTACAGCTCCCCTTGCAGCCGGGTTTGTGGTATGCGGAATCATGGGCTGGAATCAGGAAATCAAGTCTACTCCGATGCGCATCACGATGGCAGTGATCGTAGGCTTGGGGCTTTTGTTTTCCTCATTGGGGATCAAACCTGTTCAGTTAATTACCCTGGCCCAATTGGCAAATGGTATTTTACTTCCATTGATCAGCGGGTGGATTATCTGGATAGCTGCTCAGCATTCAGTTCTGGGTAAGTATAAAAACACACCTTTGGCTACAGCAATCGCCATTTTCATTTGGCTGATCACGCTGGTATTGGGATTAAAAAGTATAGGAATGGTTTTCGGGATTTGGTAAAAAACTAACCTAACTCTTAGAAAAGGAAGTTTTTAAATTTTTTTCAATTCCCAACGAAGGATCTGATAAGCTCTGTCGTCTATACGAGAAGAAAACTTTCTCTTCAACCATACATGATAATAAAAAAGGTGACTCTCGCCATACTTGGGATTTCAGGTCTTATTCTCTTCCAAAACTGTAATAACGATGAGGATACTGAGCCAATTTCGGAAGGAAAAACAATTGAAGTTAATCCTTCCTTTTTTATAACTACAGGCCTTACCACACCTATTACTACCGTCCCTTGCACACTTTCGAATGGTAAATCCTCCACTTGCTATAAAATCGTAACCAATTCCATACCTGATGAACATCAGTTGGGGCCATGGTGTCCTAAAACCATTACGGATGAAAAAGAAAAGGGGGGGATTTGGTTTGAAGGAGGAAAAGTCTACGATGTCGACGGAGCCTTTATCAAAAACATGAACACATTTTATTCGAATTCAAAATGGCTGATGTATAAGGAAGACGGAACAATCAATGTGACCAAATCCCAAGCGGCATGTCAGGCCGCCGCAAGACCAGATGTGGATCCGCAATACCAGAATTTTTGCGTTGAATGCCAGCCTTCTTACTTCACCGGTACGTTGACTTTCCTAATCCCTGTTTCCCCTGTGCAAATAAGCGGAACCACAACAACCAACCGAATGGGTGTGGTTGGAGTAGCTTTCAATGGAGTAAATTTTGACCCACCGGCACCTACCCAGGCTATTTTAGGCAATCTTACTCTTGCCCCGATGGACGATTGTGGAGGACATGTTAATCTTGCAACCGGTTATCATTACCACGCTGCCACAGGTTGTTCCAAAGAAATCGCTCAGACCGACGGTCATGCCCCGATGATCGGGTATGCGATAGATGGTTTCGGGATTTTTGCGAGGCTTGATCCAACTGGTGCGGAGCCTTTAAACCTGGACGCATGCAGGGGCCATTCTGATGAAGAAAGGGGGTACCACTACCATGTTGCCCCTGCCGGAGATAATAACTTTATCAATTGCTTCAAAGGCGCACAGGGCTCTTTCTCCATTCTCTAAAAATTTATAACTGATCAATTAATTCCAAATCTTACTTCAAATGACCAGGTTATTACTAATCGCATTTTTGTTCTTTTCTCCGGGTTTACTGATGGCCCACACTCCGCTTATTTCCTCTCTGAGAATATTCCTTCAGGATGGCGTTTGGAAATTAAACTTAAGTTCAGCTCTGACGTCTTTTCAGTTTGAGCTTCAGGAAAAATATCCCGACTTGGTAATGGAGGAAATGTCTGAAGACCAAATCTTGTCCTTAATGATCAATCACATAAAACAAACCGTAACCCTGGAGGTGAACGGTGAAGAAATTCTTCTTCAAAATGGAATGGTTCATCCAGGGCATCAAACAGATTTGTTATTTGACTTGAACGAAATGCCTAAAAGTATGGAAGAAATAACCCTGAAAGTGAGAAGTTTTGAGTCAATCCCACAGCATTCAAGCTTGTTGATTCTTCCTAATCAGATAAGCGGCCAGAACTTTGTAATTAATGAGGAAAAGGGAAACAGTATTCTGATAATCAAGGACGATTCCGGAAATTATATTGAGTCAGAGATGCCAAAGAAAAATTACCCCGTCTTTTGGATGACAGGTGTTTTCCTCTTTTTGTCTCTGGGATATCTTTTCAGAATCCGGTTATCTGATTTATTACAGTTCAACAAAACTCAGTTGAATCCGGTAAATTAAAAAACCGAAAGTATCCCTGAAAAAACTCCGAAATAGCTCAGGACAGACTAAAGAAATCCAGATTTCCTTTTTTTGAAAAAAATATAGCCTCTGAGTTTGAAAAAAGGGATTGGAATCAAGTCATAGATTAATTCTTATTAAGCGCAATCGGCTGATTTAAGAAAAAGTATGTCGTTTGGATTTGGATTTTGAAATATCTAAGTCACCCTTCGAAAAAAAATCATTTTCGGGCCTTTAACACCGATTAGTTTTTTCTTTTGTAAAGTTTCCGGAACACACCAAATTGTTTTTTTTATAGCTCCAATAACACCTTAATATCCTCAATCAATCTGTCTGTTTCGAGCTCGAGAGTTCCCTTATATATGCCCCGGATATGCCCCTTTCGATCTATAAGAATTAAATGTTCTGTATGTAGAAATTCGTCAGTGGAAAACTGATATCCTATTTCCTGCTCCGCGAAATAGGAAGTTCTGGCTACCGTATAAATCTCCTCCTGATCTCCGGTCACCAAGTGCCATTGGGAAGAATTGATCCCATGTTGCATTGCAAACTCCTTTAAAACCTCCACAGAATCTATCTCCGGTGTGACGCTGTGAGAAATCAATAGCACGTCGGAATTATCGGAAAAAGCCGATGCAACCTCCCCAAGATTAGCGGTCAGCTTGGGGCAAATTCCCGGGCAAGAAGTGAAGAAAAAAGAAGCGACGTAGATTTTACCCTCAAAGGTCTGGTTATTGACCACTTCTCCTTCTTGGTCAGTAAAGGAAAAAGCATCGATTGTATGTAAAGTATCCAAAGAAAAAAGATCGGAACTTACCCAATAGGGAGTAAAATCAGGACCTGCATAATAAGGAATTTCTTCTTTCGTCGAACCACACGAAATCATTAATAAGTAAAATACCAGACTAATGCAGAGAAGCAGTCCCCTCTTTCCTGGGAGTTGAGCAGCCTTTAGCCCCAGTGAGTCCATAAGTTCTTCCGTTCCTGACTTCATAATTTGCAAGTTGTTTTCCTTCAGAATCCCAGGCTTGTTGTCTTCCTGACTCATGTCCTTTATCATAATTCATTTTCCGGATTAAAACTCCGGATTCTGTCCACTCTTTCAACGTACCCTGATACTCTCCTTTACTGAAATTACTTTCAGCCTTTTTATTTCCATTAGGATACCAGGACAGTGAAGGGCCTTCTTTTTTTCCGTCTTCAAAAGTTCGCACAGACTTTTTAATTCCTCCGGAGTAGAATTCCCTGTGAATCCCTTCAGGCTTGCCATCTATGAATTTTTCAAGTGATAAAGTATCAGAATTCAGATCATCCAATTCGAAAAGAAACCCGGAATAATGTTCTCCATTTATTCGCAGGATCCCGCCTTTCTTCTCTGTCACTACAGAATCAACATTTGAATAGGGCAAGGGATGTTTCTGCAAGGCAGATTGACAAGCAAAAGAACATCCAAAAAGAAGGAGGAAAATCTTACTGAGAAACCGTTCCTGAAACTCCATAAAATCCACTTCCATTGATATAAGGGTCTTCTGAGGTAATATGGTAATGGTAAATTCCGGCAGGATAGTCGGCAGTTGCATGAGCATGCCCATGGTATTTATCCAGCAAAGCATTGGTTAACAATTTCCCGCTTTCAAGTGGCCCGTAAACAGGGAAACCATCCAACAAAAATCCCAAAAGCGCATCTTTCCCTTTGGTACTTGTCAAATACAGGGGCTCCACATGGTAGTGGTATCTTCCCTGCTGAGCCGGGTGACCGGCATATTGATCAAAGGTATTGATCTCATTTGTAAGTGGCTGATTGGGACCCGCATACTGGTTGAAAAATGGAACACCGTTAAGTGAAACTCCTATTGCACCAAGTGGAGTTGCAACGGGGTTTGTACTTGCTTTAGGTTCGATGGGAATTTTGAAGGTGTAATCCTGAGTAGTGATCCTGTTTGGATTGATCTGGAACAGAGAATTGGTTCCATTATAAGCTTCATACAAAGAGCTTGTATTCTGGAAATACGGGCTTTTATGATCCGGCACCCCGGTGACTTCCACTATGACAAAAGCCCCCTCTACATAAATATCAGTTGCACCGTAAATCTTTTTAAATGCTTCCGGGAGATCCGCCGAAACAATATCTGG
>JBILPR010000496.1:0-2804 GCA_044373795.1 Algoriphagus sp.
GTAAAATATTCCTCAAAATCATCTTTATTCCAGACTAAGTGGCGGTCCAACATTTTTGATTCCAAAAGCTAACGAGATACTCTTTTCCTCTTCTTCACTTGGAGGCCTTCCCAACTCCGTCATGGCCTGAAAAAACTCTTCCATTTTCCCGGCCGGCTGCAGGAAATAAACTAATTTCCCCTGATCTGAAGTCTGAATCCAAGTATGGGGAATATTCCTTGGTAGGAAAATAGTGTCTCCTTGGCCTAAAATACTGGACTCTTCCCCAACCTGAAAGCGATAAGTCCCTTCCACAACATAAAATATTTCATCCTGCTCCAAATGAACATGCAAACTAGGGCCTATCTTCTCTTTCCCAATGTACTCAAATACAGACAATTGACCACTTGTATCCTTTGAAGATATTTTCAGATCGTTGGGATTTATCCCACGGAAAGGTGTGTGAATACCATTTCTGGCTTCTCCTGATTTCACCAAAAAGGTATTCTTTTCAAAACCATTTTCAATGGATGATGCCATCAAATCTGACCCGACTATGGAAAGTGCTGCAGATGAGACTAAAAATTTTCTTCGATTCATAGCTTATTGAGTTAAAGTGATGAACCAAAGATATTTTCACCGGAGTGAGAGCTACTGGTAAAAATCGGACTTTTTCAGAAATCAAATTTCAAATACTCCACATAAAAAAACCTCGGATCCATTCCTGAATCCAAGGTTTGATTATGAAATCTGAAGTCTGAAACTTTCATACTTCAGATTTCTGATTTCATACTTCTCAGTATTTTTCCAAAAACTCAAGCAACGCATCAAACTCCTCATCTGTGATTGCAGGGAAATTGGCAATTCGGAAGCTGGTTGGTTTCAGAGGACCATAGCCTCCACCCATCTGCATTCCGACTTTTTCCGCATCTTTTTTCACCTGGGTGATCAATTCTTCCGTTCCGGCTATCGCCAATACCGTCGTGCTTCTTGTTTCAGCATTATCCACGAGCATTCGCAAAGTTTTGGTCTGCGCGATGCAGTTTTCCAAATGACTCATTCTGCTTCGCAAAGTCGCATCAATCTCCTGGATCAAAGGAATATCTTTCAAAACCCGATTGAGCAAATAGATCCCGAGTACGTTTGGGGTGTAATGGGTTTGGAAGCCATTCGCATTTTCGAGCATAAAGCTCAGACTATTGTAACGGCCTCGCTCTCCCTTTCGCTCTGTTTTCTCAATGGCTTTCGGAGAAAGAATCAAAATTCCCAATCCTGCCGGCAAGCCAAAGCATTTCTGCACAGATGCATACCAAATGTCCGCAAGGCTAAAATCCATTTCAATTCCACCCATTGAGGAAGTGGTGTCGACCGCAATCATCTTCTCAGGAAATTGCGCCTTGATGGCTTCGATCACCGACATAGGCACCTGAGATGCGTTTGCAGTTTCGTTTTGGGTGATGGCGATCAAGTCAAATTCCTCTCCTATTTGCAGGGAGGAAACATCTATTGTTTGATTTGCCTCGATTTTCATCCCTACCGTTGCTGGCAAAATATGCTTCGCAAACTCAACCCATTTCTTTCCGAAGGAACCTGAATAAATATGAAAACTGGCGCTTTCCACGATTGATTGGGAAATGATCTCCCAATTCTCAGTTGCGCTGGAAGTGAAAAGTAACTTGTAATCATCCGGCATGTGGAGCTTGGTCCTCATGAGTTGCTCAGTTTCCTGATACAATTTCATGAAAGCCGAACTCCGGTGATTGGCGCTCAGAATACCTTCCTGATATGCGTCATTCAAATAAATAGGCAGAGAATCGTAGACTTTGGAAGGCCCGGGAGCAAAGGTTATCATAGGTTTTGGGAGTTAAAGGAAATAGCGGATGCCGAGTTCGTAGCCTTTCAGACCAAGGCCTGAAATCATACCCACGCAGGATTTGGAAATAATGCTTTTATGACGGAATTCTTCCCGCTTGTAAATATTCGAGATGTGAACTTCCAAAGTCGGAGTCGTCACTCCGGCAAGTGCATCCGAAATCGCGACAGAAGTATGAGTATAACCTCCGGCATTGAGCAAAATCGCATCGTATGAAAACCCGACTTCGTGGATCTTATTGATGAGTTCTCCCTCCACATTGCTTTGATAGTAGTGAAGTTCTAGCTCAGGAAAAGTAGTCTTCAGTGTTCCGAAATAATCTTCGAAAGAAGTGCTGCCATAGACTTCAGGCTCTCTTTTTCCCAAAAGATTCAGATTAGGACCGTTGATTATCTGGATTTTCAAAATAGGATGGATTTATTTAGAGGTTAAAGTTAAAAGGAATTAAGGTTTGATGATGGAAGGTTGGTTGGTTTTAAAATTGAAAACATTCTAAGGCAAGTGAAAACTTGGTGTATATTTTTACGTATTTTGGTGTATAAAGAGCTAAGCTATGAGAACTAACATTGAAATTAATGAGGAATTGATGAATGAAATTCTTGATAAAACTAAGCTAAAAACCAAAAAGGAAGTGGTAGATACCGCACTTCGTGAATTCCTTAGGAAAATTAAACTGCGAGAATTAGCTGAACTTCGCGGTAAAATTAGCTGGGAAGGTAACCTTGACGAAATGAGAGAAAACTAGGAATGTATATCCTCCCTGACACTTCTATTTGGATAACTTTCTTTAATAATCCACAATCATCCATCGCTGAAAAGCTTTATTCATTAATTGAAGAAGATCGGATCACCATCTGTCCTCCTATCTACCAGGAGATTTTGCAGGGGACCAAAAATCAAAAAAGTTTTCAGACGCTGAGTGAGAAATTAAGCAGCTTAGCCCGAGTTAAAG
>JBILPR010000158.1:0-9828 GCA_044373795.1 Algoriphagus sp.
AAATGACTTGTTGGATTGTCCTAAACCTCTGGAAACCAAACAACATATTTTTGAAATGATTCAGATTTCTTAAAAAATACCCTGTACAGGGTATTTTTTTGTAATTGACAGGCTATACTTTTGTGTTCCAAATTGTTTAGAATATGAAAATACAAACGATTAAGTCAAGTTTTTTAATTGAGGGGGACGAAGACAAAAAGGGTTGTCTTTTTATTAAGTCCGATTCAAATGATGAACTTCATAGATTTTTCGGGTCGTTGGAGATAGAATCATCCGGAAATTCAGGATATCCATTTCAGGTGAAAGCATGTAAACAAGAGTTTGCTAATGCCTTGATTTTAATGATAAAAGAGATTAATTATTCTACTTTTTCTCAATTGGAATCAGCTGTTTTTTAGTGCGCCAAAAAAGATTTTTTATTTTCCGGATTCATTTTCGGTACGAAAAGCGTTTTTTAATTTTTGTGTTGCCCTTTTCTATTGTCAAAGAATAACATCCTGATTATTTGAGTTTTTGCTAATAAAATTTTAAATATTGGCTGTTTTTTTAATTGATATTTTCATCAATCTTTAGTGCGAAAGCTTATTTGGAATTATCACTTACTAATAACTTCCAATTGATTAGTTCTGAAAATATTGATCATTTAATCCCTGATTTCCTGATGGAGTCAGAGCATTTTTTCCTCATCCTTCTCGATGTGGAGGGTGCTATCATTAAATCAAATCGTGTCTTTTCCAGATTAGTTGACAAGGAATCTGAATTGGATTTTCATAAAATGATTGATGAAGATTCGTCTCGCAATTTTTCTGAACTCTTGGAAAAAACGCTAGACTCCCCCAAGGAAGTCCAACACGCTTTATTTAACATTCGTATTGAAAAAACAGCTTCTAATTTTCCGATTTGGTGGGAGTTTTCTGCAATCACCAATTTTGAGGGTGATTTTTTGGGAATCATAGCGGTTGGCGTAGGAATTCAATTTTTAGAGCAAGGAATGCCTTGGGACAATTTAGTTGATGTGCTTCAATTTGGAAGAATCAGGATTGCTCCAAACAAGACATTAATTGGTTGGGATGAAAAAGCTGCTCTCTGGCTTGATCATTCCTTTTCAGAAAAGAAAGGTTTCTCTATTTTGGACAAAAATATTCTATCCGAATTTCCAGAACTTAGTCTTGCTTTCAAACAAATTTCAGAGAATGGAAAGCCAGTTTGTCTGGTCTTGGAGCAGGAAGATGCAGATCAGGAATTTGCATCACTTTTGACAAAAGCAACGGAAGGCTTTCATCTGTTTATTCTTCCCCGTGAGAAAAAGAGACCGATAAAAGAATTTGTAAAACCATTCACTACGGTTCAATTGGGATCTTTGCAAGGTGCAGTTTGGGTAGTTGACTCTAATTTTAAAATTCTCCAGCTGAATCAGGAAGCAAAACGTTTGGGAATTCTTTGGAAAGGAAGAGAGCTGACTGAGGGATCAAAATTTCATTTCCATCAGCAATCTGAAAATTTCATCAAGCTGATTACTAATTGTAAAAGTGCTTTTTCAGGAAACTCAGTAGATTTCGAATTGCAGACAATACTTCCTGATCAGGAAATTGGAATGTGGCGTGTTGGTATCAGGCCGGTTTACGATACTAAAGGACTGGTTCAGACGATATTAATTCAAGCATTCGACCTATTTGTTTTAAATCAGCGTCTGTTAAATCTTCAGAAGGAAAATCAAAACCTGAAAGAGTTAGCAATGCGACCTTCTCATATTCTCCGTTCTCCGCTTTCGTCTATGCTTGGACTTTTGGATTTGATTGACCAAAAGCAACTCGATTCTGAGAATCAAAAATATTTTTCTTATCTCAAGCCATTGGCAAAAGAGCTTGATGACGTAATCCGATCAAATGCCAAAAAAATGAGTGCTTTAAATTAAAAAAGACCAGTTAAGTCAATTTTATGAAGTTTGGCTGGAACACTTGATCCTCCCAGGCTTATTTTTTCACCGGAGATTAAGACATTAAATCCATCTTCAAAGGTAATGCCTTCCGTTTGTGAAAGCTGTGCAGGACTTCCCAAAAAGACTTTATGCCTATTTCCGCTAAAAAATTCCTCCCCCGAATAACCCGAAAACAGCCAAACGAAGACTTGGGATGCCAGCCCTTTGTTTTCATATCCCAACAGACAGAGTGAATTGGAGTTTGTTTCAATTGCTGCCGCAGTAATTGATCCTTGAGAATCAAATGTCGAACCCAAAATTGCTGTTCTGTTTCCTGCTTCCGAAACCAAGGTGTAGTGTTTTGTTTTTTGATCTCCCAGATTTTTGGAAAAAAGATGGAGTTTTCCATTCCAAAAGACAAATCCTTCACAATCGAAATTATGATTGACTTCTTTTCCTGAGAAATCAGTTTGATCTGAAAAAGCGAAAGAAATCTTCTCTGAATTTACTGCCGTTGAATTTAAAAGTTCGGTAATACTGATTTTGAATATGCTTAAATCAGTTCTTTTACCTGAGTTGTTACCGAAATCTCCCAAAAACAAATGGGTGTTGCTTTGAGCCAAATCTTCCCAATCTGCATTTATGACATTTCCCACAGAAATTGTGCGAATGACATTCCCTGTTTCAGGATTCAATTCAAAGATTTGGTTGGTGTTTCCTCCGTCATTAATGGAAAAAAGTCGATTCTGAATCCAGGCAAGTCCTGAGGTTTCATTTTGAGAAGCGGGCAATTCGGCTAAAGTCAATGGTGAAAGCGCCGAAGGCAATCCATTGGAAGCCAGTGGAATGATTGATTGATTAATCTTAAAGCCTGTTTGCTTAAAAGTCTGCACATCCTCCGGCTTTTGAGGACTATCCAGACTGTAATGACGATGTTCAAAAGCTTTAGATTTCCAGGTTTGGCGGAATGAATTTTTGCCTTGATTCAACTCGAAATTGAAAGTCAGATTTTGGTTTTCTTTGAAATAAAGAAAGTAGAAGCCATTTTCTTCAGAGAACTTCAGGGAAGGATTGGAAACAACTGATGGGAAATTGCTCAGGTTTTCTTTGGTGATGGTCATCAAGCCAAAGTCCGTTTTTGCAGGAAGCCGAATGTTTTGATTTTGTTCTCCTACTTGGATTTGTTCGTCAATTACAAGTGGGAGATAGTTTGCAAAGCCCTGATTCGTATCAGAACTGGTAACGGAATAGGCTCCAACTGGTAATTCAACTTCATAAGGTTTGCTGAAATCTTTCGGATTGATCGCAAACGTTGATATTTTCCCGGATTCCAGCTCGGTAAACTTCAAGTTTATGGTTCCTTGAAGTTTATGTGTCCAAGTATTTTCTGCTAAAATTTTCCCCCCGGGAATCGAAACCGAACCGATCAAATCGATTCCGGAAATCGTGATTTTGCCAAAGCCGGAAACAGGCTTTTCTTTTTCTTCACAAGAAAAAATCAGCATTACAATCCAAAAAAATGATCCAAGAAGTATTTTGTTTTGCATAAAGATTGAGAAATCACGTAAAAGTACGAATTTGATATCATGTTTTTAAAACGGTTTCTTCTCGTTTTTCTAACCAAAGAATTCTGATTCTTTTAAAATTCTAATAAACAATCCTCTTTGACACTCTGTTGGAGTTGCATAAAAGAAACAAGATGAAAGAGCTGTTAGAAGTTGTTAAAGCAAGTGAAAACGGAAATGGGCATTTTACAGTTGAGTTTTCTAAAGTAGCAAATGAGGAGCTTTTGATAAAGGATGCCCTTTTCGTCAGGCATGAAGGATCTTTAGTCAAATTAAAGCATGTTGATATTCTATGGCTGAAAGGCGATGGGAACTATACCACAATCGTTGCCCGACATTCCGTTTTCTCGGTGAGAAATTTGCTCAAGGATTTTGAAGATGTGCTGCCGACGGATCAATTTATGCGGATCCATAAAAGCTATGTCATTCGAATTGATGAGATCAATTCAATCAACACTAAGGAGATAAAAGTAGCCAAAGATTTAGTGCCCGTTGGAAGGACTTATTACCATGGTTTGGTGAATAGAATACAGAAACTCAGCCCTTCCGGAGATTAATCTATCCAAAGCAAACTGCTATCTCCATAGCTCAGGAATCTATAATCTTTGTCCAAAGCTTCCTGATATACTTTTTTCCAGTTTTCGCCAAGAATAGCCGCAATCAATAATACGAGTGTAGACCCGGGCTGGTGAAAATTGGTAATCAATCCGTTCACGACCTTAAACTTATAACCCGGGAAAATAAAAATCTCCGTGGAGCCTATCAGTGTTTCTGAATTTTTGGAGTTGAGTACTTTTAAAACAGATTCAAAAGCGTTATGAAGAGATGGTAGGGATGAGCGCTGCTCGTATGGGAAAAGCTTTCCGATCAAAAAATCCTCTCCCTTTCCTTCCAGGATTTTCACGCCGTACCAATAAAGGCTTTCCAAGGTTCTGACGGAGGTAGTTCCGACAGCAACAATGTTTCCTTTGTGGTTTAGGATTTTTTCAATCGTTTGTTTTGAAACTATAATCTGCTCGCTATGCATGGGATGCTCGGTCACTTCAGCAGCCTTGATTGGCTGGAAAGTTCCGGCACTTACATGAAGTGTAACTTCGGTCTTTTGAATCCCTTTTGCTTCGAGTTTTTCGAAGACTTCGCTGGTGAAATGAAGTCCTGCAGTCGGTGCGGCCACCGCTCCTTCTTTTTCTGAATATACAGTTTGGTATCGATTTTTGTCCTCCTCGACAGGTTTGCGATTGAGATAGGGTGGAAGCGGCACTTCTCCGCTGGCTTCCACTACATCGACAAAAGCGATTTCCGGATCATTCCATGAAAATTCAACCAGCTTTTCATCCCGGTTTTGAAGTATTGCTGATAGGATAATTTTTTTATTCCCGATTTCAACTTTTCCTCTCAGAATCTCTCCATCCTTCCATTTTTTGATATTTCCGACCATGGTTTCCCAAGTAACAGGATGCTTGGCAAGCATGATTTCCGGGATCACGGTTGTCGGTGAGATTGGCTGGAGTAAGAAGATTTCGATTCTGGCACCTGTTTCTCGTTGGAAAATCAATCTGGCAGGGATGACTTTTGTGTCATTGTAAACCAGCAGGGAGTCTACTGGAAGTAAATCCGGGAGATTAAAAAAATGTAAATGGGAAATTTCACCTTTTTCGCAAAGTAAAAGCTTGGAATCAGCGCGCTTTTCGAGAGGGAATTTGGCGATCCTTGCTTCAGGGAGCGTATATTCGTAAGCTTTAAGATCAATCTTTGTGATTTGCATAATTGAGTCGATTCCGGGCGCAAATATAATCTAAGTCGCTTCAAATACCGGCTATAATCCAGATACAATCCATGCCCGATTCCGATTTCATTCGATTTGAATACATCAAAAGAACGCTCCAATTTCGCTTTGATGCAGGAACATCCAGAGGAGTTTTGCGAAGTAAAGATGTCTTTTGGATCAAGGCTTTTCGCGTAGAATCACCGGAAATTTGTGGATGGGGAGAGGCTGCGCCTTTAGTGAAGCTAAGTCCGGATGATCGTCCTGATTTTGAAGAAGTTCTGGTGAAAGTGCTGAAGCAAATGGAAACGATTCATTGGATGCTTGAAGAGAATTCTATTCTTGAAAAGCTCAAAGAGGTCATCCCATTTGAATTGCCAAGCATCCGATTTGGGCTGGAAACAGCGCTTTTGGATCTGAAAAACGGAGGAAAGAAAAGGATTTTGGAGAGTCCATTTTACGATCGAAAGGAACCGATTCCCATCAATGGATTGATTTGGATGGGAGATCGGAAGTTTATGATGGAGCAAATTGACCAGAAGATAGACGAAGGGTACGACTGTATTAAAATGAAGATCGGAGCAATCGATTTTGATCAGGAATTGGACTTGCTTCTATACATACGAAATAGATTTTCTCCGGAGCAAATCACCCTGCGCGTGGATGCGAATGGAGCTTTTCCGAAGGATGAAGCCCTGATAAAGTTATCACGTCTTGCTGAATTGGGAATTCACAGCATCGAGCAACCGATAGCTGCCGGAAATGTGGAAGCAATGAGAACCCTCTGCGAAGCAACTTCTCTTCCGATTGCATTGGATGAAGAATTGATAGGAGTGCAATCAAAAGCTGAATTATTAGACCAGATCAGGCCGCAATACATCATTCTAAAGCCAACATTGGTTGGGGGAATCTCAGAAACAAGAGAATGGATCAAGCTTGCAGAGCGGCGGGGAATCGGTTGGTGGATGACTTCAGCTTTGGAAAGCAATATTGGTTTGAATGCAATCGCCCAACTTGCCTCCACCTACAATTCTCCAATTCCTCAAGGATTGGGCACAGGCAAATTATATCATAATAACCTCGAATCTCCTCTTGAAATCAAGTCGGGACTGATCCGATATTCTGCCGGAAAAATCTGGGAAGAGCCTTCTTAATTTGGCAATCGGAAAAGGTAAACAGGCTTATTGACTGAAACTTTCCAGTCAGTCTGAGTTAGCTTTCCCGTTTCCACATCCCGCTCAAAAACCACAATATCATTGCTTGCCTGATGGGCAGCTAGCAGATACTTTCCATCTGCAGTCATGTTGAAGTTTCTCGGCATGATTCCTCCGGATGATATTTGCTGGATTCTTTCGTATTCTCCATTGGACTTTTTTCTGAATACGCTGATGGTATTGGCATCGCCCCGATTGGATACATAGCTGTATTTTCCGTCAGGAGAAAATCGAACTTCCGCAGCTCCGACAGCTCCGGTGAATCCATCGGAAAGAAGAGAAAGTCGCTGTTTTGGTGCTATGTTTCCGTTGTCAAAACTCAATACTTCCAAAGTTGCAGTCATCTCCTGCACGACCAGAATCTCGTTTCCTTCAGGAGAAAAAACCAAATGCCGTGGACCGTCTCCAGGAGTTACCGGATATTCAATTGCCAAAGTGAGTGGTTTTTCCTGGGAAGGATCAAAGCGATAGACATAGATTTTATCGGTTCCTAAGTCGGCTGCCAACACGTATTTTCCATCCGGACTAAAAACGGTGCTATGCACATGTGGTTTTTCTTGTCTGGTCTGATTTACACTTTTTCCATTGTGCTGAATGGTTTGGAGATAGTCCGGTTTGCCTTCCTTGTTTACCCGAAAAATGCTCAAACTTCCGCCGGTGTAATTGGCCACTGCAAGAAAATCTTCAGTTGGAGAAAGCGCTAAATAGCAGGGATGGTCCCCATAAGAAGGGACCGTATCGATTGGTGCCAACCTTTGTCCGGGTTCAGATCGATTGAAAACCATCACATTTCCGCCTGTTTTACTCATGTCTTCTTCCAAAGAAAAGACTAAATTCCCTTTTGAATTAGCCACCACAAAAGATGGATTATGAACTCCCGGACCGATCAGATTCACTTCGAGTTTATTTTCTGAAGGAGAAAAAGTCAATTCATTGATGCCTTGATTTGAGGAGTCTGTATAAGTGCCAACCAAAAAGGAATAAGTCAGAGTGAGTTCGGTCATTTCGGTTGATTCGGGGGTTTTGGATGGACTGCAAGCCCAAGTCAAAATCAAGAGTGCGATCAGGAAAATGGATTGTTTCATGATGGAAATATATTAAAAAATCTGGTTGTGAAATTTTGCTTCTATTTCGAAAAAAGCTTCCAAAACTAATGAAAAATAAAAGAAATGGATATTTTGTTGCTGGAAAGGTAAATTTTGTTTCATTTTTTAGAAAAATTACTAATTTGCTTAGCCATTAAACCAGACCCTGGGATGTTCAAAACCTACGACACCGAAGTCGCCAAGCGATTTACTATTTACAACAGTTTGTTTTTAGACTTACCCTTCGATGATATTTATCGAACGGGAACCTTACTGCCAATCCTCGGAACGGCCTGCCAAGAAGGTTTTCAGTCCGGATTAACCCCAAAGGAAATAATTGCTGGGTTTTTCGAAGAAATGTTTCCGGCAGCTACCGAAAAACAGCAATCTGATTTGCTCTTTCAAATGATTCAATACATAGAGCGTCAAGTCGTTTTGTTCGATTCCATTGAAGATGCTGCTTATGAGAAAATCAATGATCTGAGCGGAAAAGGTTCTGTTAAAGCTCTGATCAACAGAGTTGACAATGATCACAAGCGTGAGGAATTAATCAAGAAATTGAAGACCTTTTCAATTCGATTGACGCTGACTGCCCACCCCACCCAATTCTATCCCGGAACTGTCCTTGGAATTATAACGGATCTGGAAAATGCCATTCGAAATAACGATTTAGGAAGTGTCAATTCCTTGCTTCAGCAACTTGGAAAGACCGGATTTATCAATCGGGAAAAACCAACTCCATATGACGAAGCGGTGAGTTTGGTTTGGTACCTCGAGAATGTATTCTACCAAAGCATCTCCGACATCATGATCCGCATGCTGAATGCACTAAATCTTCCTCTCCACGAATGGGAAAATCCGGGATTATTGAAAATCGGTTTTTGGCCTGGAGGAGATCGAGACGGAAATCCATTTGTGACTCATGAGACGACTTTACTGGTTTCGGATCGAATGAAAAAATGGGTACTGAGATGCTATTATCGCGATATGCGAAAAATTCGAAGAAGACTGACTTTCAAGTATGTGGAGCAGCTGATTCTAAAAATTGAAAGAGGGATTTATTCGACTCTTTTTGAAAATAAGGCAGTCTATTCATTTTCAGATGAACTCATAGCTGATTTACTTTTAGCAAGGGAAGCGCTGATTACCCATCATGAAGGCCTGTTTTTGGATTTACTGGATCAGTTTATTCTGAAAGTGAAGATCTTTGGATTTCACTTTGCCTACATGGATGTGAGACAAGACAGCCGAAAGCATGATGACCTTTGGGAAGAGGTCTTCAAAATTAATGGCATTAAGACCGGAGAGACCGAAGAGGAACAGATCAGTCAAATTCTTTCTACTTCCAGTTTACCGGATTTGGCTTATTTCAAAGACCCGTTTAATCGGGAGATGCTCCAAACTTTCTCTGTGATCGAGAAGGTCCAAAAAAGCAACGGAGAAGATGCTCTCAATCGGTATATCATATCAAACTGTCAGTCTGCCAAACATTTACTGGAAGTTTATCAATTGGCAAAACTTACGTTGGGAGAAGGTAAAAAAAGTATGCCGTTGGATATTGTTCCACTTTTTGAGACGATTGATGATCTTGCCCAAGCCCCTGGAATCATGGCAGGGTTGTACAAATTGCCGGATTACAAGGCCCATTTATTGAATCGAAAAGGTAAGCAGACGATCATGCTTGGGTTCTCGGACGGCACCAAGGATGGAGGTTATTTGAAAGCCAATTGGTCTATCCTGCGGGCAAAAGAAGAACTGACGAAAGTTTCCCGAGAAAATGGAATTGAAGTTGTATTCTTCGACGGTCGTGGAGGACCTCCTGCCAGAGGTGGAGGAAACATGCACAATTTCTACGCTTCTCTTGGGGAGAGAGTAGAGAATTCAGAAATCCAAGTAACGATTCAGGGACAAACTATTTCTGCCAATTACGGCAAACAGGCTTCCTGTACCTATAATTTTGAGCAGTTGCTCAGCGCAGGAATGGAAAATCATCTGTATCAGGATGCTGAAAAGAACCTGACAGATGTGCAGCGAGACCTGATTCAGGAATTAGCAGATCAATCGTACAAGGCATATAAAGCCTTTAAAAGCCATCCGAAATTTGTTCCTTATCTGGAACATGTCACTCCCTTGAAATATTTTGGAATGACCAATATCGGCTCCCGACCACTGAAAAGAGGGAAGGATGAAGGGCTGAAATTCGAAGATCTGAGAGCAATTCCATTTGTGGGTTCATGGGCACAGATGAAGCAAAATATCCCTGGATTCTATGGTGTGGGCG
>JBILPR010000159.1:0-9820 GCA_044373795.1 Algoriphagus sp.
CCGAATCTGAACACTGATCACGGAAACAAAGCCTTACCTTTGTCCAAAACAGTCTCGCATGAACTTTTCCGATTTAGGCCTTTCCGCACCTCTCCTTTCCGCCGTTGAAAAGGCAAAATATGAAAGCCCCTACCCGATTCAGGTAGAAGCAATTCCTGCAGTGCTTCAGGGAAAAGATGTGTTGGGAATTGCACCGACCGGTTCGGGAAAAACGGCCTCCTACATCTTGCCGATCCTGCAACTTTTTCAGAAAAAAGAACCTGCAATCAACCGGATCATCCCGGTTTTGATCCTGGTTCCGACTCGCGAGCTTGCCGTGCAAGTGGCCGAAGTCGCGAATAACTTCAGCCGATTTTTGGGGAGAAAAGTAAAAACGCTGGCAGTCTACGGTGGAGTTTCGATCAATCCGCAGATGATGAGTATTTACGGGACCGAAATCATGATTGCAACGCCAGGTCGATTGCTGGATTTGCTTTCGAAAAACTCGATGCGACTTTCTGAAGTGGAGATCTTGGTCGTGGACGAAGCCGACAAAGTGCTCAGCATGGGTTTCAAAGAAGAGGTCGATCTGATTCTTGCGGAGTTGCCAAAAAAGAGACAAAACATCCTTTTCTCGGCAACTATGGAGGAATCGGTGGAAGTTCTGATCCATAAACTGCTCCATAATCCGGTGAAAATCGAAATTGAGCAGGATGAAATAGCACCCGAACTGATCACGCAATCAGCCTATTTTGTGTCTAATGAGAAAAAAGGCCCGCTTCTCAGACATCTGATCACAGCGGGAGACTGGAAGCAGGTTTTGGTCTTCACTTCTTCTATCCGGACAGCAGATAACCTGGTGGCCAAACTGAAGAAAAACGGAATCGAAGCGGTGGCTTTTCACGGAGATAAAAGTCAGGGCGCACGAACCGAGGCACTGAGCGGTTTCAAGGCCGGAAAAATACGCGTCCTGGTGGCGACGGATCTTGCGGCGCGCGGAATCGATATCAAGTTTCTTCCGATCGTGATCAACTTTGAATTGCCTCGCTCTCCCAAAGACTACATCCATCGAATCGGCCGAACGGGAAGAGCCGGGTCGGAAGGGGAAGCAATTTCCCTGATCTGCGAAGAGGACTTACACCACTTCAAAGTCATCCAAAAGAAAATGGGCAGACGCGTGGAGATGATCAATGCCGAGAAGTTGGAGTTTTGATTTCAGCTAAATAGCTTCCTGACTTTCGTCTTTCCATTTCAAAAAACCTTATTTTCAATGGGCTGTGCTGTAGACTGTGGTCTGTCGACCGAGATAATAACTCAATAACCTCAAACCCCTTGATTTCCACTTTTATCTTCTGCTTCTTCATTCTGATCGCTGTCCTGTTCCAACTTGCTTTGGCACTTGGAGCGCCTTGGGGAGAATACGCGATGGGTGGAAAATATCCGGGTAAATTCCCACCCAAAATCCGAATTGCAGCGGTCATTCAACTGTTGATTTTGATATTTTTTGGAGCCATCGGCCTGATCAGATCGGGGTTGATCTTGAGTTCCTTCTTTGATTTTTCTTCGAAAGCCATCTGGTTTGTGGTTGGATTCTTTGTTCTGGGAACCCTTATGAATCTAATCACTCCCAGCAAAAAAGAGCGAACTATCTGGGCGCCGATCACTTTTATCCTTTTGCTCGCAAGCCTTAGAATTGCACTGAGTTAAAACTCCAATCAAGTGATTTGACGGTTTGGAATATTTTTTTCAATCCGAAATAATTAAGGATGAACCAGACCAAACCCGGGTTTTTCGAGGTAAATTTAAATTGAGCTGTTTCACAAAGTGAATTCAGAATTGCAGACTCGACTGGATTTTTAATTGATCAATAGGATTCAATGACCATGAAGACTTTACAAAATATCCAAACTGAAGTGGACGCAGGTTTCCTGTACGGGGTACTCGCCGACAATGAATCTGAAGAAGACATTGCCAAAATATTCAGGCAAATGAGCGAGATCGAACATGGTCACGCTTTGGCATTTTTGAAGAAAAAAGGATTACCCGAGTCAGCCTTACCTGCGCCCTCCAACCGGGCAAAAATCCTGAAAACGATTGGTAAAATCTTTGGATATGACTATGTCCTGGGGGTTTTGCTCGATACCGAGAAAAGCATCTCCAATGCCATCAGCGGTGCCCGAAAGAAAAGCAAAACCACCAACTCGATCTCTGACACTGCTCACGTCACCATCCTGAAAAACATCCTGAGCAACGGGTCGAAGGTTTCCGGATCCAACCTTGCCAGGTTCGAAAAGCGTCACCGATCTGTCGGGGGAAATGCACTCCGGGCTGCTGTACTAGGTGGGAATGATGGCCTCGTTTCCAATTTCTCTTTGGTCATGGGAATAGCCGGAGCTACAAGCGGACAGAGTGAGATCTTGCTTGCAGGATTGGCAGGACTTCTTGCGGGCGCTTTATCCATGGCATTGGGAGAATGGATTTCCGTTAAGAGTTCGCAGGAACTTTATGAAAATCAGATGCAACTTGAGATGGAGGAGTTGGAAGCAAATCCGGAAGGCGAAGAGAAGGAATTGGCAATGATTTACATTTCAAAAGGAGTTCCGGAACCTCAGGCTCTCCAAATGGCAAAAAATGTAATCAACAATAAAGACGAGGCGCACGAAGTCCTTGTCAAAGAAGAACTCGGGATAAATACGGAGGATTTGAAAGGATCAGCAATGGAGGCTGCCGTCACTTCATTTGTGCTTTTTGCCATCGGAGCTGTCATTCCTGTGATCCCCTTTTTCTTCCTTGATGGATTGAAAGCCATCTTGGTCAGCACTACCTTAAGTGCTTTGGGGTTATTTCTGATTGGTTCCAGCATTACTCTTTTTACCGGCAAAAGCATCTGGTTTTCCGGTTTAAGACAGGTGATTTTTGGTCTCGCCGCAGCTGCAGTTACTTTTGGAATCGGAAAACTTATTGGGGTATCCATGATTGGTTGATGCCTTTTAATTATTCACCCAATACTGATCTGCTTGAGTCATCTCTGAGATGCCCTCATATTTTCTCTTTGTTCACAGGTTGAGAATTGGGTTGGGTCAAAGTTTTGAGTTTTTAAATTGACAGCATACTTTTTGTAAATTCAGGACAACAGGAATCAACTTTTAAATCTCCTCATGCATTTCTATTCCGTTCCCGAAAAGGAAATTTTTGATCAGTTTGGCTCAGGCCCTGAAGGTCTGTCCAAATCAAAGGCAGCTGAGAATCTTCAGAAATTCGGTCCCAACACTCTTCTGGAGAAAAAGAAAAAACCTGTCTGGTTACTTTTTTTAGGCCAGTTCAAAGACGTCATGATCCTGATCCTGCTTGTTGCAGCGCTGCTTTCAGGAATTATCGGGGATTTGACGGACACCCTGATTATCCTGGTCATTATCATTCTGAATGCCGTCCTGGGTTTTGTGCAGGAATATCGGGCCGAAAAGGCAATGGCGGCGCTCAAGAAAATGACCGAAACCCAAAGTCAGGTCATTCGGGATGGCGTTTCCGTGACACTTTTATCCAATGAATTGGTCCCGGGAGATGTGGTTCTCCTGGAAGCAGGAAATATGGTTCCGGCGGATATCCGGCTGATGGAGGGCTTTTCCTTGAAGATTGACGAGTCTTCCCTCACCGGTGAATCGGTCCCTGTTGACAAATCGACCGAGCCATTAACAAACGAAAATCTCCAGCCGGCTGATCAGCTTAATATGGCTTTCAAAGGAACTTTGGTAGCCAACGGGAGAGCAAAAGGTATCGTGGTGGCTACGGGAATGGCCACCGAGCTTGGGAAAATCGCAGACCTTCTCCAGGAAAAACAGCCTCCAACTCCGCTTCAAGCACGGATGAAGCGATTTGGAAAGCTGATCTCTATCATCATCATCGGTATCTGTCTGTTATTGTTTGGACTGGGGATGCTGCGTGGAGAAGAACCACTTCCACTTTTGCTACTTTCGGTTAGTTTGGCGGTTGCCGCGATTCCCGAAGCTTTACCGGCATTGATCACCATCGCCCTCTCGCTCGGGGCGGGTCGCTTAGCCAAACAAAATGCACTGATCCGCAAGCTTCCCGCAGTGGAAAGCCTGGGTTCGGTCACCTACATCTGCACCGATAAAACCGGCACCCTCACTCAAAACAAAATGAGCGTTGCAGAAGATGTTGAGCAGCCTTTTGATCAGATGGATCAGAATTTCTCGAATCTCCAGCTTGCCATCGGACTCAACCACGATGTGGTTTTGGATGAAGACGGAAAACCAAAAGGTGAGGCTACCGAACTCGCCATGATCGAGCATCTGCTGGTAAAAACTTCTCCGGAAGCATTCCGAAAACTAAGCGAACAATATCCCCGGATCGGGGAAGTTCCTTTCGATTCTGAGCGGAAGCGAATGACAACTTTTCATCAACTGGGAAATAAAATCCTGGTGGTGACCAAAGGCGCCTCTGAGTCCATCGCAACCTGTCTTTCCAAACCGGAGGAAGCTGAAATGCTCAATATGAAGGCGGAGGAATGGGCCCAAAAAGGCATCCGGGTTTTAGCTTTCGCCAGCAAAATCATCGATCAATTACCTGCGGAAAGCGAATGGCCTGGCTTGGAATCCCAACTCCAGCTGATCGGACAAGTAGGACTTATTGACCCTCCGAGAGAGGAAGTGAAAGCAGCCATAGAGGAATGTAAAACTGCCGGTATCAGACCTGTAATGATCACAGGAGATCACCCGGCCACTGCAAAATCTATTGCAAAAACCGTCGGAATCTGGAAAGAAGGAGATTTACTTTTGACCGGAGTTGAATTGGCAGGTTTGGAAGAAAAGGAGTTTGCCGAGAAAGTAGAACACGTCACGGTCTATGCTCGGGTCTCTCCTGATCAAAAGCTGAAAATCGTTCAAGCATTGCAAACCAAAGGTCATTATGTCGCAATGACCGGGGACGGAGTAAACGATGCCCCTTCGCTCAAAGCAGCAACGATCGGAATTGCAATGGGAATCGCAGGAACAGACGTAAGCAAAGAATCCGCAAACCTGATTCTGCTCGATGACAACTTCTCCACAATTGTCAAAGCTGTGAAAGAAGGCCGAAGGATTTATGACAACATCCGGAAGTTTATCAAATACATCATGACCTGCAATGGGGCCGAGATCCTGACGATTGCCATTGCTCCTTTTCTGGGCCTTCCTATTCCGCTTCTGCCGATTCATATCCTGTGGATCAACCTGATTACAGACGGACTTCCTGCTTTGGCACTTGCCAATGAAAGACCGGAAAAAGACCTGATGCAAAGGCCTCCCCGACCTCCAAAGGAAAGTTTCTTTGCCGATGGACTGGGAGTTCACGTGATTTTATTTGGAGTACTCATGGCCGCAGTGACACTTTTCACCCAAAGCTGGGCGATCCGACAAGAGATGGATCATTGGCAAACGATGGTTTTCACCGTCCTTTCTGTTTCCCAACTTGGGCACGTTTTAGCTGTGAGGAGCGACCGATCCTTTCTGTTTAGCAAGGGGGCCTTCAGTAATTTACCCTTATGGGGATCGGTCTTGTTGGCGTTAGCATTGCAACTAGCTGTAGTCTATTTACCCTTTTTCAATGATCTTTTCAAAACAAAGCCACTCAGTTTGATGGAACTTGCAATCTGTTTCGGAGCAGCGGTATTCGTATTCCTGGCAGTCGAACTGAAGAAATGGATAGAAGGAATCGTGAGATTGAAAAAAGAAAAATAATTATCTGCTGCTTGCCAATTGTGAGATAAAGGTTTGAGAAGCTGAGATTTTTAGTATTTCCTTGGTCAGAAACAGATATGAAAATATTATAAATTCATAACGCAATCAATTCATCCCATCACTAAAAGACCAACAGAATGAATCATCATTTTTTATCCATTCTTGAAACCCAAAAATTGCTAAATACAAGCAAAGAAGGCTTGCATAAGTCTGTTGCCGAGGAGCGACTGAGGGAATTTGGTAAAAATGAATTAATTGAGAAGAAAAAAAAATCTAGTTGGCTAATCTTCCTTAATCAGTTCAAAGATGTGATGATTATTGTGTTGTTGGCAGCTGCTGTGATTGCATTTGCAATCGGCGATCTAAAAGACACCATTGTCATATTGGCGATTGTAATTCTGAATGCTGTGATAGGCTTCTCGCAGGAATACCGTGCCGAGAAAGCAATAGCGGCATTGAAAAAAATGGCTTCTCATAACGCCACTGTTCGCAGAGGCGGAAATATCATCCAGCTTCCGGCTTCTGAATTGGTCCCCGGAGATCTTATAATACTGGAAGCGGGAATGCTGGTTCCGGCAGACATTCGTCTTACCGAAGTACATTCCCTCAAAATTGAAGAGGCTTCTTTAACCGGAGAATCCAATGCTGTAGAAAAAAATGCAGAGGAAATAACTGCTGAAAACCCACCGCTAGGCGACCGCTTTAATATGGCTTACAAAACCACCATAGTGACGTATGGCCGGGGTGAAGGCATTGTGGTAGCCACAGGAATGAACACTGAAATAGGCCGAATCGCTCAACTTCTCCAGGAGGATGAGAGCCATACTCCCTTGCAAAAGCGACTAGCGGATTTTGGCAAAAAGCTGACGGTGTTCATCCTGTTTATTTGTATTGTGCTATTTACGCTTGGGATGTGGCGGGGTGAAGAAGTTGGTAAAATGTTGCTGACAGCCATTGCTGTGGGAGTGGCAGCAATACCCTCCTCTTTGCCCGCCGTGATCACCATTGCCTTGGCCTTGGGGGCTAAAAGGATGGTTCGTAAAAATGCGCTGATCCGAAAATTGCCTGCAGTGGAAACATTGGGATCTGTCACATATATCTGCTCCGATAAGACCGGAACCATCACTCAAAATAAAATGACGGTGACGGATCTTTGGATTTCGCCAAGTACAGAAAATATCAATTCGTTTTCGGCAGAACAAATGTTGCTGATTGCTATGGAACTGAACCACGATGTGGTGGTAGACGAAAACAACCAATTGAAAGGCGATCCCACCGAAATCGCGTTGGTGGAATATACCCGAAATAATAAAAAGTATGACCCGCTCTGGCTGACTACGTTTAAGCGCACAGCCGAATTGCCTTTTGATTCGGACCGTAAGCGAATGACGACGATTTATCCCTCCAACGGGCAATGGTTGATCGTGTGCAAAGGCGCGGTGGAAAGTATTTTGAGCATTTGCAACACTGCCGATGCAGCAGCCATAAGTTCGGCATCGGAGCGCTTTGCGCAACATGGACAGCGGGTGTTGGCGTTTGCATTCAAGTTTGTGGATGCTTTACCTGAAAGAATTTCGGTAGATACAATCGAAAGAGATTTCCAGTTTTGCGGATTAGCCTCCATGATTGACCCGCCAAGACCCGAAGCAATTCAGGCGATTGCAGACTGCCACACTGCGGGAATCACACCTGTCATGATTACAGGGGACCATCCTGTCACGGCAAAAGCCATTGCCTCCGCAACCGGGATTTTACGCTTCCCCACTGACCGGATAGTCACCGGAACTCAACTTGCAAATTTTACGGACGATGAGTTTGATCAGGAAATAGAACATATAAAAGTCTATGCCCGCGTATCGCCCGAGCAAAAACTGAATATTGTGAAGGCGCTGCAACACAAAAACCATTTTGTGGCGATGACAGGCGATGGGGTTAATGATGCTCCCGCCCTGAGGCGAGCAAACATTGGTATTGCGATGGGTATTACCGGCACAGATGTTTCAAAAGAAGCGGCACATATGATTTTGCTGGACGATAATTTTGCCACCATCATTCGATCTGTGCGCGAAGGCAGGAGAATTTATGACAACATCCGAAAGTTTATAAAGTATGCAGTAACCTGCAACAGCGGCGAGGTATGGACCATTTTTCTCGCCCCTCTTGTTGGATTGCCTATTCCTTTATTACCCATCCATATTTTATGGGTAAACCTGGTTACGGATGGTTTGCCGGGTTTGGCACTGGCAGCCGAACCTGCGGAAGCAAATATTCTAAATCGCCCTCCTCGAAAAACGAATGAAAGTATTTTTGCTGGCGGCATCGGTATACATATTTTGTGGGTTGGCTTACTGATGGCGGTTGTCTGCGTAGCTACTCAATGGTATGCGATACAGATGGAGAATACCAAATGGCAAACAATGGTTTTTACCATCTTAAGTTTTTCGCAAATGGCACATGTGATGGCTATTCGGAGCGATTGGCAATCAATCTTCAAGCAAGGGATTTTTGGAAACAAACAATTGGTTGGGGCGGTATTTAGCACATTTGTATTGCAGTTGGCGGTCATTTACATTCCATTTTTGCAGGGAATATTCAGTACACAAGCCCTATCAATAAATGAATTATTAATCTGCATAGGACTATCAAGTATCGTTTTCTGGGCAGTAGAAATAGAAAAATTGGTTAAGAGATACAAAATAAATAGCTCTGCCATCACAAGATTTTGGTCTTAGCAACTGATCTTCTTCTGATGGGAGTGGTCTACATCCCATGTGTAAAAGAGTTATTCAAAACTCAGCCACTAAGTTTTAAGGAACTGGCGTTTTGTCTTTTGATGGCTTTGATAGTTTTTCATGCTGTGAAGTTAAAAAATGGGTTCTTGGGTAAATACGGTTTAAAAAAGAACATGAGCTTATTCAGGAATAGAATCGTTTTCTTTCCTGAACCTTTTCTATTTCCTTACTTTTAGCCTCTTCAGAATTAAACCTACCCATGAACAAAAGTAATCTGGCTGTCAGAACCGTCATCTTCAGCATGCTGGGAAACATAGCTTTGGCTATAATCAAGTTTGTGGCAGGTATTTTTGGAAATTCCTTCGCCTTGATCGCAGATGGGATCGAGTCTGTTGTCGATGTATTTGCCTCCATTTTGGTGTTGTTTGGAATCAAATATTCTGCACGTCCTGCCGATGACAACCATCCTTATGGACATGGAAAAGCAGAACCTTTGATCACTTTCCTGGTCGTCGGCTTTTTGATTATTTCCGCAGCGACTATTGCCTGGCAGTCGATTCAAAACATTCAGATGCCTCATAAATTACCGGAATCATGGACTTTGTGGGTTTTGGCAGGGATTATCCTTTGGAAAGAAATCTCCTTCCAGGTGGTAATCAGAAGGAGTAAAAAGTTGAAAAGCACTTCACTCAAAGGTGAGGCTTGGCATCATCGAAGTGACGCCATCACTTCGGTAGCGGCATTTATCGGGATTACAATTGCGCTGATCGGCGGAGAGGGATACGAGGTTGCGGATGATTATGCCGCACTGTTGGCAGTGGGATTTATTTTGTACAACTGTTACCTGATTTTTCGTCCGGCTTTGGGTGAGGTAATGGATGAAAACAACCACGATGAATTGACTCTGGAAATCCGGAAAGTAGCCTTAACCGTTCCCGGAGTGGAAGGAACTGAAAAATGCTTTATCCGAAAAGCCGGGATGATCTATCATGTAGACCTTCACGCCAAAGTGAAAGGAGATCTTACAGTCACGAGAGGTCACGACATTGCCCATGAACTAAAGGATACACTGAGACTGGAAATCACTGAGTTGGGCCATGTATTGATTCATATCGAGCCTGTTTAAAGAACCTGTATAAACACTTTTCTGCCGGCAGGGGAATTTTCGCTAAGTACCGGGCCGGAAGCCCGCTGGCAGGCAGTACTGAAGACCTTCCGGCTCATTTTTATACATAAATCAGGGTCGAATAAATGCTTTCTTTGAATTGAATCAATTTTACCTCAACTATTTTGGACTGATCCATTTCAGTCATTCTTGACTCATAATAGAAATCCATTTCTTTACTGAGAAAATATAGCATCTTCTTTTCAAGA
>JBILPR010000497.1:0-2778 GCA_044373795.1 Algoriphagus sp.
CTCGATCCGATTGCGGTGGAGATTTTGAAAGCAAAAATCAAAAAGGAGCGAGTTGCCGGAAAGCTTATTTTGATCACTTCCCATATCATGAGCGATCTCGAGGAACTCACCAATCAGGCGGTTTATATTTTCGAAGGAGAAGTTTATTTCAACGACACGATCGAAAGCCTGAAAGAGATAACCGGGGAAGATCGATTCTCACCGGCCATTGCCAAACTGATGCAATGGACTTTAAAAAAAAAGGCAACTAAACCAGAAATGAGCCATGTTGAAGCTACTTAAATACGCCCTTTACGATATTCTCAAATCGCGCTTTGCGATGATTTATACGGTGTTTATGATTCTGATTGCGGTGTCGATTTACCAGGTTTCGGATGATCTGAGCAAGGTTTCGCTCAGTCTGATGAATATCATGATCATGATCGTGCCGCTGATTTCTGCGGTTTTTGCCACAACTCACTTTTACAATAACCTGGAATTTATCGAGCTCATGCTGGCACAACCGGTGAAGCGTTCGCATGTATTTCTCAGCCAGCTTTTGGCGGTGATTCTTATGCTGAGCTTGTCGATTTTGATTGGATTCGGTTTGCCGATGTTGCTCTGGGGAGCGGATAGCAGTTTGGTTACGTTGCTGGGAGTGGGAGTGATTTTGAGCGCGGTTTTCGCAGGATTTGCCTTTTTAGCAAGTGTTTTGACTCGGGACAAAGCAAAAGCAATCGGCATCAGTTTGGGACTTTGGATCTACTTTTCCCTGGTGTATGATGGATTTGTCTTGTACCTGATTTACAGTTTTGCAGATTATCCGTTGGAAAAAGTTACTCTTGGATTGGTCATGCTAAACCCTGTGGATCTGGGAAGAATTCTGATGCTGATGCAACTGGACATTTCAGCTTTGATGGGCTATACCGGCGCTTTTTTCCAGCAGTTTTTCAACAGTTCCATGGGAATTCTGGTAGCCGGAGGCACATTGTTTATTTGGGTCCTTTGGCCCAATCTGCTTGCGATGCGGGTATTTAAGAAGAGAGATTTTTGAGGCAAATAAATAAATCAGGATTATCGAGACTGTAGTTCTCATGGCATTTGGGTTTTGGATGATATAATTTAAAATTTTATTCCCGTAAACAGAGAGTTTGCAAGGGGATATTAAAACAAAAGCCAACCTGGACGAGCGAGGAAGGCGTTTTGAATTAGGATGAAAGCTTAAAGGAAGCTTATATCAATTTAACCGAGCGTCGGGATTTGACTTATTAAATTGGAGAGTTTTGGAAGCGAAAAGCAAAACCTGAATAATCAAGCCGATGATAATGATCACGCCCATTTCAAATTGTGAGGAGATCGAGCCAACATTGAGCATTTTATCTGTTTTGAGCATGATCATTTCGGCTTCTTTTACCTGGATTTCCGAAAGAGACTCCAGATCCGACAATGCTTCGTTGATACTCAGGCCAGCGGTTTCGAAATTAGAAGCCTTCATTTGACGGTTGATTTTATCGGTCAGAGCAGTGTAATGGTTGAAGTATTCCGCTTCCTTTTCGGTGAGCTCTGTCTCCCGGTACAATTGGTTCAAGGCATCAATTTCAGCCAGCTTTTCTTCTGTTAATGTAAATTTCCTAACTCCCGAACCTACACACGTTTCGTCAAGGTCATGGAGGTTTGCGGTAAGTTTCAGAATATAGCTTTCCGCCATCAGCCTGTCCTCATAGATGGAATCAAACGCAATTCGCAATTCTTTGGAGTTCCGCCGTTCGTTCAGATTGTTGAAGAACACCACAAGAACTACCCCAAGCAAGAGCATGGAGGTTGCCAGTTTGTTTTTTATACTATAGGTCCATTTCATGGTAATCTGGTTTTTCGAATTTGTTTGATTGGAAGAATTGTGTAGTTCCTCCTATTCAACTTTCAAATTCTTCAAATTTTTAAGCCCCTGGCAAAATCTACACAGGTTGAGAACAGCCCTTTTTCAGCCTTTTTAGAACTTGGAAATAGAAAAAAGGGGAAATTTTATCAGCTAAAAAACTGCCCTCCGCTTTGAATAAAACGGAGGGTGAATTGATAAAGGCCTTGGACTGAGTGACAACTATCATTTTCACCTGCCCGGCTGGGATGCCGGAGGTGGATAATGAGTGGATATTTTGATAGTTGAAGTTCATCGAATGAATTGTATCTAAAATAGGGAAAGATTTTTTCATTTCGGCGTTTTTCAGTTTCCAACTTTTGATTGGTCACGATTTTTCTCAGGTTTTGATTACCCGAAATGAGGTTTTATTTTAATTCCAGGCATTGTTTGGTCAGGATGATTTCCATTTTTATTGATTTGGAGGGTAGAATTCTTGCTAATTAAAAACCTTCTTTTATCTTTGTTAGTGAATATTCACTAACGTAATGAAAGACATCTCAGAAAGACAGTTAGAAATCATCGAATCGGCAGGGAGAATCCTCACCAATTCCGGTTTGAGTGGCCTTACGACAAAAAATCTGGCGAAAGAAATGGGATTCTCCGAAGCGGCTATTTACCGGCATTTTGCAAGCAAAGAAGCCATTATCATCTCTATGCTGGAGTTTCTTGCCAATGATATGGATCAGAGATTGGGAGATGCTACCGATTCCAGTTTATCCTCAGAAGAGAAATTCAGAGCATTGTTCAAAAACCAATTTAAGTTCTTTAGTGCCAATCCACACTTTGTGGTCGCGGTGTTTTCAGATGGATTACTGGAAGAAAGTGATCGAATAAATCAGGTGATTCTGAATATCATGCAGGTGAAAATGAAGCATCTGATG
>JBILPR010000016.1:0-30525 GCA_044373795.1 Algoriphagus sp.
CCCCACAAACCGATAAGAAATTCCGAATTGTACCGCTAAGTTTCTGTATTTAATTTCGTCATTAATCTTATATCCGATAGATGCAGCAAGCAAACTGGTCCAATAGGCATGGGGATGATCAGACTGGAGATAGGTAGCCGCCAGATTCAGGTTTAGCGTTTGGGATATTGGATAGGCCAGTTTAGCTTCCAGACCGTAAACAACTGCGCTCAAATTAGTAGGTACTGCACCATCAATGGGAAAAGGCCTCAGTGGGATTGCCGTCGTCTCTGAGATCTGGTAAGTCCAAGAATAAAAGGGGAACTCTAAATTATTTACTCCCGCTAGTCCAGCGAATCTAACTTCTAATCGACGGATTGGTAGTCGGTACCCAAAACCCACGTAAATCAAGTTGGCTCGGTATGGGTCACTTTCCAGAGTGCCCGGAATTTCGAATTCATTCCCGTTTAGATCCAATTCAGTTTTAAAGTTGGCATCGTAGAAGATTTGTTGAGAACGGGTATCGATGGAATTTTGCGTTTGAAGGTAATTTAAGCTGACAAACAACGAAGATGTTGCATGAAAAGTCAAGTTCATGCCATAACTATAGCCAATTTCTGCTTGACCTCCTTCATTCTTGAGGAAACCCTGAAATCTTATTGGACTTGAACCGGGAGGAGTTGGTTCCAAAGAGGGAGTAATGGATAATGCTGAGAAATTACCAACAGGAACGGCCAATCCACCGGATAAACCCAATTCGATTTTTTCCAAAAGTTTTTGTTGGGAAAAAACTTCAGTATTCAGGATCAACAGGAATATTAGAAATAGATAAAACTTATTCATTTTTTAATGATCTAGATTTAAAAATTAAATAACCCGTGTTTAAACTAATGATTAAAATTATCTTAATCAAACTTCTTCTTTTGGGACATTTAATTTTTCTGATTTTTTCTAGGTAAACCTTATTTTTGTCTATGCCTTCAAATCCCCCTGACCTATTGCCTTTGCTGCAGGAATTATCCACCCAATTGGATGGAAGTCTGCAATTTGATTCCCTGACCAAAACCCTGTACGCCACCGATGCTTCCGTCTATCGGGAGATGCCTTTGGCAGTGGCTTTTCCCAAAACTGCCTCAGATATCCAAAAACTGATTCACTTTGCCACTGAGCATGGCACTTCGCTGATTCCACGTACGGCTGGAACTTCCCTTGCTGGGCAGTGTGTGGGCAATGGCATTGTGGTGGATGTGTCCAAGCATTTTACAAAAATCCTGGAATTCAATAAAGAAGAACGCTGGGTGCGGGTGCAGCCGGGAGTGGTTCGTGATGAATTGAACCGCTTTCTAAAGCCTCACGGTCTATTCTTCAGTCCGATTACTTCCACTGCCAATCGTGCGATGATAGGCGGTATGGTTGGAAATAACTCTTCGGGTACCACTTCCATCGTGTATGGTGTGACAAGGGACAAGGTAATTTCCCTTGATACAATTTTGAGTGATGGCAATTCGGTTGTTTTCGGAGAAATCACTCAGGACGATTTTGATCGTAAATGTGCTCTGAACACACTGGAAGGTCAGATTTACAGACAGATTTTTGATGAGCTGAATAATCCTGAAATCCGGGAAGAAATCCATGCTCAATTCCCCAAGAAATCCATCCATCGCCGAAATACAGGTTATGCCGTTGATGAATTGATGAAAGCTGAGCTTTTCGAAGGAAATGAAAAATTTAATTTTTGCAAGCTTTTGGCAGGTTCTGAAGGCACGTTAGCATTCACAACTGAAATTAAAATCGGCCTTGATCAGCTTCCGGAGCCGATTGAGATTGTGGTTGCAGCGCATTTTGAGAGTATTCATGAAAGCATGAAAGCCGCTCAGGTTGCCATGAAGCATCCGGCAACAGCCGTCGAACTCATGGATAAAATCATCCTGGACTGCACCAAGGAAAGTATCGAATACAGCAAAAACCGCTATTTCGTCGAAGGGGATCCGAAGGCGATTTTGATGATTGAGTTCCGTGGATATTCTTTGCAAGAGGCGATGGCCAAAGGCGAGGAATTGATCGCTGACCTGATTGAGGCCGGATTGGGTTATGCTTATCCTATTATCGAACCTGAAATGGTTACTTCAGCTTGGGCTTTGCGAGCTGCAGGTTTGGGTTTGCTTGGAAATATTCCGGGCGATCCGAAGGCCGTAGCTTGTATCGAAGATACCGCTGTCGATATCGAAGACCTGGCTGATTACATTGATGAATTGGATGAAATCCTCAAAAACTTCAATCAAAATCCCGTGCATTATGCACACGCCGGAGCAGGCGAGATTCACATGCGTCCGATTTTGAATTTGAAGAAGGCCGAAGACGTGGAGGAGTTTTATCAGATTTCTCTGGCTTCCGCCAAGCTTGTGAAGAAATATCAAGGTTCACTCAGTGGCGAACATGGCGACGGGCGCGTTCGTGCGGCTTTCATTCCGTTGATGGTAGGGGAAAAGAATTACGAGCTTTTCCGAAGGGTCAAATACACTTGGGATCCGAAGAATATCTTCAATCCGGGCAAAATCGTGGATGCTGCACCGATGAATAAGTTTTTGCGCTACGAACCTGAGATGGTCACACCGGAGCACAAGACTATTTTTGACTTTTCTCAGGCGGGCGGAATTTTGAGATTGGCCGAAAAATGCAACGGTTCCGGAGATTGCCGCAAACTTCCCGGATCAGGCGGGACGATGTGCCCAAGCTTCATGGCAACCCGAAATGAGCGGGATACCACCCGTGGTCGGGCAAATACCCTTCGGGAATTTCTGACCATGGATAATAAGGAAAATGCATTCGACCATCCTGAGATCAAGGAAGCGATGGATTTATGTCTTTCCTGCAAAGGCTGTACGGCTGAGTGTCCATCCAGCGTGGACATGGCGAGTATGAAAGCCGAATTTCTGTATCAATACCAAAAAACCAATGGAGTTCCGCTTCGTTCCAGGGCTTTTGCCTATATCAATGACCTGAATGAATTGGGTTCTAAAGTCTCAGGGATTTCCAATTTCTTCCTTGGCAATAGTCTGACTTCGGGTATGATGAAGTCAGTTTTAGGTGTGGCTCCGCAAAGACATTTACCGGAAATAAGCCCAATCAGCCTGCGAAAGTGGTTCAGGAAAAATTATGCTTCACTTCCCGGTACAAAAACCGAAATCAAGAAGGTCTACTTCTTTGTGGATGAATTTACCAATCACAACGATACTCAGATTGGAATTAAGGCGATTTCCCTGTTGAAGAAATTGGGTTATGGAGTCATGGTGGTGGATCATGAGGAGAGCGGCAGATCTGCACTTTCCAAAGGTTTGCTGGAGAAAGCTAAAAAACACGCAGACGCCAATGTTCGGATTTTTGATAAAATCGTTAATGGAAATACGCCTTTGATTGGTCTGGAGCCATCGGCGATTTTGAGTTTCCGGGATGAGTATCCAAGAATCGTTAGTCCGGAATTGGTGGAAGCTGCGAAAAAGCTGAAAAATCACACGTTGATAATTGATGAGTTTTTGGGGCGAGAAGTTGCTGCAGGTAATATCAAAGCTGAAGATTTCACCACCAAAACCCAGAAAATCAAGCTTCACGGGCATTGTCATCAAAAGGCTCTTTCCTCGATGAACTGGACTCAAAAACTCCTTTCTCTCCCAAGCAATTACACGGTCGAAACCATTCCAAGCGGATGTTGCGGAATGGCAGGTTCGTTTGGGTATGAGGTGGAGCATTATGAGATTTCCCAGCAAATCGGGGAATTGGTGCTGTTTCCGGCGGTGAGAAATGCTGATTCAGAAACGATCATTGCTGCTCCGGGTACGTCTTGCAGACATCAAATCGCCGACGGAACGGGCCGAAAGGCGAAGCATCCTGTGGAGATTTTGTGGGAAGCACTTAATATTTGAGTTGATTATTTCCCGCAGATTTTCGCAGAAAAGGTCACGGATTTTCGCAGATTAATAAATTAGTGTTTGTTGAAGTCTTTACTTTTCTCTAAATGAACATGGATAGTCTATAATTTTCTTTGAAGAGTTTTGAATGATTATTTCCCACAGACCTGCCTGCAGCAGGCAGGTTATCACGGAAAAAGTCAGAGATTTTCACAGATCTAAATACCCGGATCAAGTTGAATCCTCAATTTTCTGTTATCAATGATCTTCGATGACCTTTAGAAATTCTTATTCAAAAGTCTTCCTTACAATATATTCCACGCATCTTGCGGCCAATCGCGCTGTTGCATTGTCCTGATCGTAAGTCGGGTTCATTTCTGCCACATCCAGACTGATCATTTTCTTGCTTTTGGTGATCAACTCAAAGACTTTGAAGGCAATCTCGGGCGTGAAACCCATCGGAGAAGGAGCGGAGACTCCCGGAGCGTAGGCAGATGAAAATCCGTCCATGTCCACACTGAGATAGATTTTGTTGACTGAATCGATAAACCAAAGGATTTTTTCCTGGATATACTCCCAATTATTAAGTCTGAAATCCTCCATCAGCATCGATCGGACTTTTAGTTTTTCCGCTGTTTCAAAAAGAGATTTTGGGCTGGAAGATCGCTGAACTCCGAGACAGAGATAATGGAAATTAGCAGGATATTCCTGTGCAAGTTGGAAGAAAGGTGAGCCAGAATGTCCTTTACCATCCACCAATGGCCGCAAGTCGTAATGAGCGTCGAGATTGATGATTCCCAGCTTTTCATTTTTTGCCTCCAGATACTTATAAACTCCTCGGGCATGTGCATAGGCCAAATCATGTCCACCACCAAGTAAAACCGGAAAGTGGTGGGTTTCAAGCAAGTTGTAAACCGTCTCGGAAATTAAGTGATGACTCGACTCCATGTCTTCACCACTAGTGTGGATATTTCCGTAATCCAAAATTTTCATTCCCTTCGGGAGGTGAAAAGCCAGAGGCCCCAGCATTTTTCGGATCATTTCGGGTCCTGCAGAAGCGCCGATTCGACCTCGATTTCTTCTCACCCCTTCTTCCCCGGCATATCCCAAAATCCCTATTTTTTTTGATTTGGAATCTGAATCATATCCCAAATTATTGACAGGAATTACTGCCTGATGCCAGTATTCAATTTCTTCAGATTTTCTGCCTGCCCAATTGGAGGATGCGGGATTTTTGTGGAGATGATTCATTTGATTTTTTTAAAGTTGGTCAAAAATTAAAATCCAGATGAAAAGTGTTGAATTCGCAACGGTCAATTCTGCTTTGAGAAGAGACAATGGAATTCCTACATTAATTTATCCAAAATCTCATCATCTACCATAGTTGGAAGGGTGATTTTTAAATCCGGTCTTCGTTTCATTTCCCGCTGAATAGCTTCAAGGGAACCAGAGTTTCTCGCCCAGGCACGACGAGCGATTCCATTGTTAACGTCGTAGAAAAGCATGGATTTCAGCTTTCTTTCAGCCTCTGCACTTCCATCGAGCAGCATTCCAAATCCACCATTGATAACTTCTCCCCAGCCTACTCCGCCGCCGTTATGGATAGAAACCCAGGTTGCGCCACGGAAACTATCTCCTATCACATTGTGAATCGCCATGTCAGCGGTGAACTTGCTACCGTCGTAAATATTGCTTGTCTCGCGGTATGGAGAATCTGTCCCGCTTACATCGTGGTGATCGCGTCCAAGCACAATCGGAGCGGAGATTTCTCCTGAAAGGATGGCATCGTTAAAAGCCTGTGCAATTTTGGAACGGCCTTCTGCATCTGCGTAAAGGATCCTTGCCTGGGAACCTACCACTAAGTTATTCTTTTCTGCTTCTTCGATCCATGTAATATTATCCAGCATTTGCTGCTGGATCGAATCAGGAGAGTTTTGCATAATTTCTTTTAAAACCCGTGCAGCGATCCGATCAGATTTTCGCAGATCTTCAGATTTACCAGATGTGCAAACCCATCGGAAGGGACCAAAACCATAATCAAAACACATCGGTCCAAGAATATCCTCAACATAAGAAGGGTACCTGAAGTCAATTCCATTTTCAGCCATCACATCCGCGCCGGCACGGGAAGCTTCCAGCAAAAAGGCATTTCCATAATCGAAAAAGTAGGTTCCTTTGGCTGCATGCCGATTGATTGAAATTGCCTGACGACGAAGAGATTCCTGAGCTTTCTCTTTGAAACCTTCCGGGTTTTCAGCCATCATTTGATTCGATTCCTCGAAACTCAATCCTGCAGGATAATAGCCACCTGACCATGGATTGTGGAGTGAAGTTTGGTCAGAACCAATTTCCACTTGGATATTTTCCTGATCCAATCGCTCCCAGACGTCCACCACATTTCCGAGGAAAGCGATCGAAACGACTTCTTCCTGAGCTTTTGCTTTCCTTACTCTGGTGACCAAATCTTCTAGATTTTCCATCAATTCATCCACCCAGCCTTGAGAATGCCTTTTCCTCGCTGCCGAAGGATTCACTTCTGCGCAGATCGTGATGCATCCGGCAATATTTCCTGCCTTTGGTTGCGCGCCGCTCATTCCTCCCAATCCTGATGTCAGGAAGATTTTTCCTTTGGGCTTTTGGCCGGATTCCAACTTTCGCCGAAAAGCATTCATCACCGTAATCGTGGTGCCATGGACGATTCCCTGTGGGCCGATGTACATGTACGAACCTGCCGTCATTTGTCCGTATTGAGTTACCCCAAGCGCATTGAATCTCTCCCAGTCATCCGGTTTAGAGTAATTAGGGATCATCATTCCATTAGTCACAACTACACGTGGTGCATCAGGAGCGGATGGGAAAAGCCCCATCGGATGACCGGAATACATATGCAAAGTTTGCGATTCGGTCATCTCAGCCAGGAATTTCATGGTGAGGAGATACTGTCCCCAGTTTTGGAAGACAGCACCGTTTCCACCGTAAGTGATCAATTCCTGCGGATGCTGAGCGACGGCCGGATCCAGATTATTTTGGATCATGAGCATGATTGCCGCGGCATGTTGGGTTTTGGCAGGATACTCATTAATCGGCCTCGCAAATAGGGGATAATCAGGCTGAAACCGGTACATATAGATCCTCCCGAAGGTTTCCAGTTCTTCTAAAAATTCTGCTGCGAGTTCTAGGTGCCATTCCTTCGGAAAATAGCGCAGAGCATTTCTCAGCGCCAGTTTCTTTTCCTCTAAACTCAAAATATCCTTTCGTTTAGGAGCGTGAGAAAGTGACCGATCTCGCCCTTTTGCGGGAGGGAGTTGGGAAGGAATGCCGAGTCTGATTTGATCCTGGAAAGTCATATTTAAATACGAGATAAGAGATACGAGATAGGAAACAGAGATAGGAGATATGAAATACGAAATACGAATGGTTATTTTTCTCAGATCATAAAATCTAAAATCTTATGTCTTAAATCTTTCCACCTTTTTTCCAAACCTGCACAGGTTTCAATGTTCCTTGCTGGTAGAGAATTTCCCGGAAGTTGGAAGTTGGGAAAAGGCAGAAATCCGCCAGTAAATCGGTTTTTAATCTTCCTCGATCTTCCAATCCAAGTGCTGCCGCTGCCCGGAAAGTAGTTCCCGCAAAAATTTCTGCAGTGCTGAGTTTCTCGAAAGTGGAGAGAATTGATGCCTGTGTGATCAGATCTCCCATCGGTGCCGAACCGGGATTCCAATCCGAGGCAATTGCCAAAGCCCCACCCTGATCCAGGATTTTTCGGGCGGGAGCGAAAGCACAGCCCAAACCCAAAGATGCACCAGGCAAAGCGACCGCTATCACATCGGATTTAGCCAGTATGCTGATTTCTTTTTCGGTAGAAGCTTCCAGATGATCTGCTGATTTTGCACCGAACAGGATCGCTGTTTCTGATCCTCCCTGGGAAAACTGATCGGCGTGAACGGTGATATCGAAGCCTGAATCTTTTGCCTTTTGAAAATAAGGCATGATTTCATCGGGACTGAAAGCTGATTTTTCCACAAAGGCATCGATCCGATTGCAAAGTTTTTCGGCTTTCAGGATTGGAAAAAGTTGCTCGCTAATTTCAGCCAGATATTCTGAGTTGGAACCTGCGAAATCGCGCGGTTTCATATGAGCTGCCAAGCAAGTTGGAATCAGATCGGCGGAAGTTGTTTCATTTGCTTTTTTGATCGCCTGAAGCATCTTCAGTTCTTCTTCGACGCTCAGACCATACCCGGATTTCACCTCAATTGTGGTCACTCCCTGTGCAAGATGGCGGTTGGCGTTTTTGGAGGTTTTCTCAGCCAATTCCTTCAAAATCAGTTTCCTAGTTTGGGTGACCGTATCCCAGATTCCTCCTCCGGCTTCGGCGATTTCAAGGTAGGTTTTGCCCGAGTTTCGCATCGCAAAATCCATGGCGCGGCTCCCTCCAAAACAGATATGCGTATGGCAATCCACAAAGCCCGGAACTGCTACATGATCGCCTTTCAACTCAATTAACTCTGCTCCAAGTCTTAGGGCTTCTGCTTTTAGCGTTTCAAAATCTCCGACTTCAAGAATTTTCTCGCCTTTGATCAGAATTCCGGCATTTTCCAAAATTTCCAATTGCTCATCATTTAAAGCACCTTTCAACGGAAGATGATCCATCGTAAGCATTTGAGTGATCGGACCGATGAGTTTCAAGGTTTTCATTTTTTGATGGCTTTGTTAATCGGGATTGGAAATCCCTTTTTATCTGGAGTTCCGGATTACAAATCCGGAACAGAATTGCAAATTCGGAACAACTTAATATTCAAACATTGGGCTCCACTTTGTCTCAAAAGCCAGATTTTCTTCTTGGGCTACTTTTTTAGCAAGGGCTATCAATTCGGCGGATTGTATCAATTTAATGGCTGTTTCCATGTCTTCGTACATCACCCGATCTTTTACAACAGGTTCGATTTTCTCCCGAACCCGATTGTAAATCGCAGTCATGATTTTTCCTGACTTCATTGGAGCATGATAATCTACCGCTTGCGCAGCATAGAATAGCTCAATTCCCAGAATTTTCTCCACATTTCCGATTACCTGAAGTGCCTTTCTGGCACCGATACTTCCCATGCTCACATGATCTTCCTGACCAAGGGAAGTTGGAATGCTGTCTGCGGAAGAGGGGTAGCAAAGCCCTTTATTTTCCGAAGCCAAAGCCGCGGTCGTATATTGGGGAATCATCAAGCCGGAATTCAGGCCGGTTTCTTTCAGTAGTAATTTTGGCACACCCGGCGTGTCTCCACATAATGAAAGGTAAATTCTCCTATCGGAAATATTTCCCAATTCGGAAGATGCAAGGCATGCATAATCCAGCGGTAAAGCGATTGGTTGCCCATGGAAATTGCCCCCGGAAATGGTGTGAGTAGCGTCAAAAACGATCGGATTATCCGTCACAGAATTGATCTCGATCTCCATCGAATCTTTGAGATGAAGCCAGGCATTTCGAGAAGCGCCATGAACCTGAGGCATACAGCGCAAAGAATAAGGATCCTGAACCCGGGCGCAATTCAAATGAGAATTGACGATTTCGGATTCATGAAGCAAATTCAGGATAGTCTGAGCCACATGTTTATTTCCTGCGAAAGGCCTCAATTGATGCAATTCAGCAGAAAATGGCTTGATCGATCCCATCAAACCTTCCAGCATCATAGCTCCTGTGATGTCCGCATGAACGAGCAGATTATTCAATCGGTCCACAACTTTCACCCCATAGGCAGCCATGAATTGGGTGCCGTTGATCAGAGCAAGGCCTTCTTTAGGGCCAAGAGAAATTGGGGTTTTTGAAAAGTGGTTTAGGGCTTTTTGAGTTGGGGTTATTTCTCCTGAGAAATGAACTTTCCCCAATCCAATTAAGGGTAAAAACAAATGGGATAGCGGGGCCAAATCTCCGGAAGCGCCAACCGATCCCTGAATCGGAACAATCGGAATGACATCATTCTCCAGCATCCAGGCGATTCGCTCAAGGGTTTCCATTCGGATACCTGAAAATCCCTGCGCCAAAGCCTGAAGTTTCAGCACCATCATGAGTTTCGAGATTTCCACAGGAACTGGTTCTCCCAACCCAACGGCATGGCTTTTCAGGAGGTTTTCCTGCAAAGTTTGCGTGTCTTCAGATGAGATTTTGCTGGTACAAAGTGGCCCAAAACCTGTATTGATACCGTAAACAGCATGCTCACCCTGTGCGATTTCTGCCACAGCATTTGCTGAGGAGTGAACTTTTTCACGGGTTTCAGGGCTGAAAACTCCTTTGATTTCTTTTCTGGCAAGTTTTAAAGCTTTCGAAGAAGTCAAATGTTCTTCGCCGTAATGAAAAATCTCCATTGAATTTGGGTTTAAATTCAGAATTCAAACAAATGTAAATTGTACTTTTGATACTTATTGATACCATATATATCAATAGTCAATAACCAATAGGCATCAATGGAGGTAAGACATTTATATTATTTCAAAGCAGTAGCGGAGGAATTGAATTATCGGAAAGCATCTGAACGGTTGTTTATTTCCCAGCCCGGACTCAGTCGGCAGATTAAGCAGTTGGAGGAAATGCTGGGAGTTCAGCTATTTGATCGTGATAAAAAGCATGTGGCATTGACAGCTTCAGGAACGTTTTTTAAAGAAGAGGTTGACTTTGTCCTCAACCATCTTGAGCTGACCAAGAGCCAGTTAAAATTGATCGATTCTGGAAAAATAGGAGAGTTGAGAGTCGGATTTCTGGGTTCGGCATCCAACCGCATTTTACCGGATTTGCTGGTTAAACTCAATTCCCAACAACCCCTGATCAGCACGAGTTTGGAAGAATTGAGTAATTCCATGCAAGTGGAGATGATTCAGAAAGATAAGCTGGATCTGGGCTTTGTGCGGATGGCTTCAATGCCGGAGGGGTTGGAAATGAAGACGGTTTTGAGGGATTCATTTTCGTTGGTGGTTCCTGAAAATCATTCTATTGGAGCAGCTGATTTCAGTTCGGTCAATCAGTTCAAGGACGAGTCCTTTATTCTTTTTTCAAGCGATTACAGCAATCTTTACTTTGAGCAAATCATGAGTATCTACAGAGATGCGGGTTTTTCACCCACGATTCGACATAAATCTGTGCATGCCCTCACGATATTCAAGTTGGTTGAGATCGGTTTGGGGGTTGCGATTGTCCCAACTTCGTTGAAAGAAGGTTATGACTTGAAAGTAAGATTTATGGAAATTCCCGGAATTTCTCAGTTTACGGAGCTATCAGCCATCTGGAAATCCGTGAATCGTAATCCTGCCTTGAAGCAGGTGCTGCCTTTGATTTGATCCAAAGGCAATTTTTAAGTTAAATTCAAAAAGTCGGGTAAAAGTCGGGTTAAATCCGATGATTGTACGCCCAATGTCAAAAACCAAACATTGAACTTGCCATGGTTAATCAAAACTTGTATAAAATGAAGCAACCTGAATTGGGCAAGAAAATCTCTGAACTGAGAAAAGCTAAAGGACTGACTCAAGAGGAGCTGGTCGAAAAATGCAATCTGAACGTTCGAACCATCCAGCGTATCGAAGCAGGTGAGGTAACTCCGAGGAGTTATACGATAAAAGCTCTATTTGAAGCACTGGATTATAAATGGGAGGAAATTAAATCCGGATTTTCGGATGAAAACCAGAAAGTACCGTCCTATCTCTACCTCGCTTTTGCTGCAGGTTTATTGTATTTTTTCCTTGCTTTTTTTGAAATCGGAATGGAATATGAATGGATAGAAGGAAGTGGGGAGTCTAATACTTCCTCGTTTTTAGCCGTGAAAATCGCGACTTTTATTACTTATTCTTTCTTTATTTTGGGTTGGATTAAATTAGAAACCTATCTCCCAAACCAACTCCTCAAAATCGCACTCTGGACTACGCTTGGAGCAAATGTGATTTGGTATTCAGTCGATGGATATTCGCTGGTTTCCGGACAGGTAGCTCTAAAAGATTTTTATTTGATCAAGATAAGTTCGTTCGGCTTGTGTTATGCGTTTTTGGGTGTTGGATTTCTGGCTTATAAAAAGCTCTGGTCCAATATTTCTCAAATCATCGGGGTATTGGGTATTGTAGCCGGAATTCTGATTTTTTCAGGAATAGGAGTAGTTTTTGGATTGATTCCTTTAACTCTATTTGAATTGGGGCAGCTCGCCTTGATGATTTGGGCAATTAACAAAATCGGGAGGAGTTCTTCTCCCGATTTATTCCAGGCTTGATTTTTTAGCTCTCTCGGGAATAAGAAATTTTCAGATTTTTCATATTCGTCAAAAACACGTATTCTTGTGCCAAAATTTCCGGATTTCTTGATTAAATCAGCTACATTTCTTTGCATACTAATTTGCTCATTTTTAGTTTTTTCCTGTTTTGAAAACTCTACCGATGAGAAAATTATTCTTCCAAACAGTCTAGTGATTGAAGTTGAATATCTCGGTGACGGGTTGGTTAAAGCCAATTTTACTGCCCAGAAAGCTGAATATTATAAAGTAAGCTTTGGAACGCCAGGTGAATCATTGACCAGAGTGGACGGGAACTCGACCACTAAAACTTTTTCAACAAAAGGTGACTTTACCCTATCTGTTCAGGCTCATACGACTGAGAAGGACTTTATTTCTGGTGAGCAGATTATACGGATGAATGCTGCTGCATTAGGTCTTGATCCCAACACCGGATATAGCAGTCCGACAAATCACGATGGTTATAATTTGGTTTGGGCTGATGAATTTTCAGGATCAGAACTTTCCTCAGATTGGAGATTTGAATTAGGTGATGGCTGTCCGGTTATTTGTGGTTGGGGAAGTGAAGAATTGCAATTTTATAAAAAAGAAAATACCACTTTGGCCGATGGTAATTTGATAATTACTGCTAAAAAGGAAGATGCAGGAACAAGAAATTACACCTCGTCGAGATTGAATACACAATATAAGAAATCCTTCAAATTTGGCAGAGTGGATATACGGGCAAAGCTCCCAAAAGGACAAGGGTTTTGGCCTGGTTTCTGGATGCTGGGTGAAAATATTGACGATGTAGCGTGGCCAAAAACCGGGGCAATTCATATTATGGAAATGGTCGGTGGAAATACAGAAAAGAAAGATGCAACCCTTTATGGGACGACCTATTGGGATAATGGGGGTGTTAATGCATTCAGGAGAGAAAAAACCACTTTGCCGTTTGGGGTTTTCAATGATGAGTTTCATGTTTTTTCAATCATTTGGGATGCAAAGAAAATTGATTGGCTGCTTGATGGAGTTGTATACCATACTTTAGATATTTCTTTACCTGATATGGATGAATTCCAAAAGCCTTTCTTTTTCATTTTCAATACAGCAGTAGGTGGAAGAGAACCTGGAAGTCCGGATGTAAGTTCTATTTTTCCTCAGGAGATGAAGGTGGACTATATTAGGGTTTTCCAAAAGAAGTAAGCCAGGTCCTGATATATACTTTCAGAAAAACTTAAATCCGATTCACGGAAAAGGGTTTTGCTTTTCTTTGGGCGAGTGCTTAAGCAATTGCGGTATAGGGATATTCGATTTCGATGCTAATGGTACTTACTAAAGTCTCAGAAAACATTTTCAGGGCAGATCCTCTTGAGTTTCTACTAAAGCTCATGAAATCTAAACTTCCCAATAAATTAGGGAGAATCTGTATTCCCGATTTTCCCTAACCCTGATTTTTTTAAAATCACCGGATTAAGAAATTTTCAGATTTTTCATCTTCGCAAAAAACCCCTATTATTCAGATAAATATCCTGATGCCATGTTTAAATCAACTTTTTTCTCCTGCATTTTACTTTGCTTTACCTTAATATCTGCTTGTTCAGAAAATGCTTCTGACGAGCAAATCAAACTTCCAAGTCAGCTACTTGTAGAAATTGAATACCTAGGGAAAGGAGCCGTAAGAGCTAATTTTTCGGCCGAGAATGCTAAATTTTTCAAAGTTAATTTTGGCGTACCGGGTGAATCCATGGTTCGAGTAGATGGAAACACTGCTACGAAAACCTATACTAAAAAAGGAGAATTCACTGTGGTGGTTCAGGCGCACGCCAGTGAAACAGACTTTGTGGTTGACTCCAAAATAGTCAACATGAACAGTGCTGCCTTGGGATTGGACGCTAATTCAGGTTATATCAGTCCGGCAAGTTATGATGGATATAATCTGGCATGGGCGGATGAATTCACGGGTTCTGTACTTTCTGATAATTGGACCTTTGAACTTGGAGATGGATGTCCGGAAATCTGTGGTTGGGGAAATGATGAACTTGAATTTTATAAGAAAGAAAATACTGCAGTAGCAGATGGGAAATTGGTGATCACTGCAAAGAAAGAAAATGCAGGAAGCAGAAACTACACTTCATCCAGACTGATCACAAAAGGCAAGAAATTCTTCACGTATGGGAGAGTTGATATACGGGCGATTCTTCCAAAAGGGCAGGGTTTGTGGCCGGCTCTTTGGATGCTTGGTGAGAATATTTCCGAAGTAAGCTGGCCAAAATGTGGCGAAATCGACATCATGGAAATGATTGGCGGAAGTGTGGAAGACAGAGACCGAACTGTCCATGGAACTGTCCACTGGGATAACAGCGGGAACTATGCGAACTACGGTGGCAGCACAAAACTTTCCTACGGGATTTTCAATGATGAGTTCCATGTCTTTTCCATTATTTGGGATCAGCAGAAAATTGTCTGGCTTTTGGATGGAGTTCAATATCATGTCATCGATATCACCCCAGGTGGACTGGAAGAATTTCATAAGCCATTCTTCTTTATCTTTAACGTAGCAGTAGGGGGCAGATGGCCTGGAAGTCCTGACGGAAATACCCTTTTTCCTCAGCAAATGACAGTTGACTACATCCGTGTTTTTCAGAAAAAATAAGCGTTGTAAAGAGGATATTTTTAGCCTTTTGACTTACTCAGTTCCGAGCTGACATAGGCTTTTACATGCTTCAAAATTGTCGCATTGTCGGCACTGACAGATTCGATCTCCAAAATTTTTGGTTGAATTCCAGGAGCATAAAAACTGCTCATAGATGACTCAAGTTCCTGCAGTGATTTTACCAACGAATAAGAAAACCCGAATTCTTTCGCCAAATGGCTAGCATTCAGGTTTTGTCTGGTTTCAAAAAACTCCTCTAATTCCGGTTGCTTTGCAGGGCCATCGATCAGCCTGAAGATTCCACCGGCATGATTGTTCAATAAGATAATCCTCAAGTTAGGCATGGAATAATTATGCCAGAACGCATTGCGATCATAGAAGAAAGCCATGTCTCCGGTGATCAGCGTAACCGGTTCTTTGGTCGTAAATGTGCATCCGACAGCAGTACTGTTTGAACCGTCAATTCCGCTTGTTCCCCGGTTGCTTATGATTTCCTGATTCCGTTTTCCGAGAAAATTCAGATAACGGACTGCCATACTATTGGCAACATGGATTTTAGAGAAAGGGGGAATTTTCTTTAGCAGGAAATGCAAAGCAGGATACTCACCAAATCCAGATCTTTCAAAGGCCAAAGGCAAAGTTTGCTGAACAGTCTTTTCCAAGCTGTTCCATTGGAGCAGATACTCGCCGTCTTGTGGGGGAAGATTCTGGCTTAGCCAGCCTAAAAAAGAAATAGGAGTACAGGCCAGAATTCTGGTCAATCTCTGAAATGTGTCTTTTGCTTGGCCGCCAGCCTGAATATGCCAATGAGAAGCTTCTGTTTTTCGAAGGAAAAGTTTAAGTGACTTCGAAATGACCGACTTGCCAAAACTGATGATTAGGTCTGGAGCCAGTTCGGAATGAAAATGCTCATTTCCCAGCCAGTGGTCATGGTAACTAATAGTTTGATCCGATTGAAGATTGGAAATTGAATCGGTGATGATGACTATTTTCTGGTCTTTGGCAAGTTGATCAAGAAGTGCCTGAATCTTGGGATCAGGTTTTTGTTGACCTGCGACTATCAAAATCTTTTTGACCGTTTGAAGCCTGTCCTTAATGTTTTTCAGGCTGTCTTCACCTAAAATCGGATTGGCTGGTGAAAGTGTTACGACTTTCGGGTTTTCAGGAAAAACCAATTCTTCTCCAACTTCCGGATAGAATGGTTCTCTTAGGGGAATGTTTATATGAACCGGTCCGGGAGGGAACTGCTTGGATAGAATAATCGCTTCGCTTACGATTCGATTAGCATGCCAGACTTGCTCTTCATTTTCAAAGGAATCTGGAAACTGAAAGCTTTTTTTGACGTGTTTTCCATAGACATCTGTCTGGAATATCGTCTGTCCATCCCATTGATCAATCCACTCGGGAGGTCTGTCTGCGGTTAATACCAACAAGGGGATTTGCTGAAAAAAAGCCTCAGCCACAGCTGGGTAGTAATTCAGGGCTGCTGACCCGCTCGTGCAAACTAATACGACAGGTTTTTCTAATTGCTGAGCCATACCCAGCGCAATAAATCCTGCAGATCGTTCATCTGAAATCGTACGGGCATGAATATCGGGATGTCTGGAAAAAGCCAAGGTCAAAGGCGCGCAACGGGAACCCGGAGACAGAATAGCATTTTGAATGCCTTTTTTAGCACAAATGGATACTAAATTACTAATGGGCTGGAGAATCAAGCGTTTGGGTTTTGGATAAATTTACCAATGATTTGGCATTTTAGATCGGTTTCTTCCCATTCCTTTTCCGGATCAGAATCTTCGGTTACACCGGCACCGGCGTAGAGAACTGCTTTATCTCCTTCTATAGAGGCTGTTCGAAGATTGACGAAAATGGAAGTTTCCTGATTGATATTTACTGGCCCGATAAACCCGGCAAAAAAGGAGCGATCAAAGCCTTCATTTTCTTTCAAAAAGGCATGAGCAGTCTCTCTCGGCATTCCACAGACGGCTGAAGTTGGGTGAAGCAATTCGAGCATCACCGATCCGAGTTGAGGGAAATTAGTAGCAGTCATGTTGACTTTGAAATCGGACCTCAAGTGAAGGAGCGTTCCTGCTAAAACTGTTTTTGGACCATATTCATCGTATTCACGCAGACGTATTTTCTTGAAGCAATCCACTATATACCTTCTTACGAGCGCTTGTTCTTCGATTTCTTTTGCAGTCCATGCTGCTGTTTTAAGAGGATTTTCACCTGCCGCCGATTGAGTGCCTGCAAGTGCCATGGTATAAAAATATTCACCTTTAGTTTCGATCAGGATCTCAGGGGAAGCTCCGACCCAAGTTCCAACTTTAGGAATATGGAAGAAATTGACAAAGGAATTTGGATAAGCTTTCAGCATGCTGAGCAAGCTTTTGCTTAGGTCAAATTCTTCGGAAAGTGGAATTGTCTTGGTACGGGACGGCACGACTTTTTCTAATTTTCCCTCGGAAATGGCCTGAATTCCAAGCTTTACAAGATGTGTAAAATGCTCTTTTTCTTCCCCTATTTTTCTTTTTTCACTTAAATCATCGGGAGATTTTACTTGGAAATGATGACTGTCCAACGTCTTATTTTCCATTTTTTCTCCTGAATTCAAAATCCAGTTTGGAAAATGATCTTCTTCAATTGGATGATCTAGATTTAGAAAAAGATATTTGGAAGCCCGAATAAACCAGGCTTTTTTATCCTCCTGATCTGCAAAAGGATGGACGATAAAGCCGGGAGCTAATTCCTCCAGGTTCATGCTGACTTTTTCTGGTTCATTGATTTCGTCGAGCACATACTCCAGTTTTCTTGATTTTGGTTTTCTCCAAATCGCAAAAGAACCACCGGAAGAGATACCCGTGTTTAATAGGAGTTTTAGAGCCTCTTGAAGTGAAAATACTGTATTAACAGTCTGATTACTCATTTTTTGTCCAAAATTGCCATTGTAAGCCGGCTGATGCAGCATAATTGATCTGCCTCGTTGAAAATTTTTATTTCCCAAACCTGGGTTGATTTGCCTAGATGTATTGGTTTCGCGATTCCTTTTACTTTTCCTGACCTGACGGACTTCAGGTGGTTGGCGTTGATTTCAAGTCCGACGACAGCTTGTTTTTCCTGATTTACCGTCAGTGAAGCGGCAAGACTTCCTAGAGTCTCTGCCAAAGCTACATTTGCACCACCGTGAAGTAAACCCATTGGTTGTATGGTACGATGATCAACCGGCATAGTTGCTTCCAGGTAATCATCCCCAATTCCTGTGAATTCAATTCCCAAATGTGTAACCATCGTTTGATGCTTTGTGTTATTCAATTGGGTAAGTGAAGGCTTTATCTGGAATACCATAAAAATCTAATCGAAATGGGTTTTCTTTGGGAGTTGAACAAAAATAAAGAAACTTGAACCGAAAAAAAATTTACCTCGTAAGGCACGGAGAGACTGATTTTAATCTCAAAGGAGTGGTGCAGGGAAGCGGTATAGATGCCCCTATCAACGCAACCGGAGAAGCACAGGCGGAAGCGTTTTACCTAGCTTACAGAGATGTCTCTTTTGATCAGATCTATTACACAGGGCTTATTCGCACTAAGCAATCGATTCAGGGATTTTTAGATCTAGAGATTCCAAGCTCGTCACTTCCTGAATTGAATGAGATTTCTTGGGGAACGTACGAGGGAACACCCATGACCCCCGAAGAAGGAGAATATTATCGCCATATGCTCAATCAATGGCAACTCGGAAACCTTGATTACGCGATTGCTGGAGGTGAGAGCCCTAATCTGGTGGCAAAAAGATTGAATAGAGGGATTGAGGTAATTTTATCTGGTCCAGGAGAAACCGTTTTAGTTTGCATGCACGGCCGGGCAATGAGAATTTTCTTGAGTCTGATTCTGGAAACTGATTTGCGAAATATGGATATTTATGAGCACCAGAATTTATGCTTGTATCTTCTTGAGCAAAATGAGGAGGGGAAATTTAACCTGTTAAAAAGTAATGAGGTAGGGCACCTCAAGGAGCTGGAGTAACCTTTTCGTGTTTACCGTTTTTCTTCTTTTGAAGACTTTCTTCATAAGTTGTTAGGTAAACTTGAAGATTTTTTTGGCTTTCAGTCATGTCAAAAAGGCGGAAAGCAATGTCCTGAAGTTTCAAGTCCTGACCAGATTCTGTTTCAACCAAGAATTGACCCAGAAAACACTCGTCAAATTCGCAGGCGGGAATGTCTATAAGCAATGCTAGTTCAGAATTGCCAGTATAGGATCGGGTCTTAAAAGAAGCAAATTGGGATTCAATGTCCTTCAGAGAGATTTTCCAAGATTTTAATTCCTTTGCCTTGAAAAGCATCAGAAATGTCTTTGACCCTGTTTCCTTGGCGAAAACAGAACTGGTGCACAACAAGAAGAGGAATAGTACTGCAAACTTTCTCATGAGTTCAAGTTAGCATATTAATACCCTAAAAATCAACTGTTTTAGAGTTTTTAACAATAAAAAACCCTGAGAATTTATTTCTCAGGGTTTTTTATTTTATAGAAATAGAAAACTTTTAAGCTCTGGCTCTTTTCTTTTTTACTGTTCCTTCTTCTTCTACCTCGTCTTCAACACCGGCAAGGATTCTGCCGCAATGCTCACAAACTATCAGCTTTTTCTTCTCACGGATATCTGCCTGTCTTTGTGGAGGAACTGTGTTGAAACAACCTCCGCAAGCTCCTCTTTTCACCATTACAACAGCAAGGCCATTTTTGGCGTTTGCTCTGATTTTGGTGTATGATTTCACGAGTCTTTCTTCAACTTTTTTGCTGGCTTTCTCACGATCAGCTCTCAATTTAGATTCTTCAGTTTCGCTTTCAGAAACGATTGTAGAAAGCTCATCCTTCTTCTGATCAAGATCTTTCTTACGATCTTTCATCACAGCGGTAAGCTCGTCTAAATCGACTTTTTTCTGATCGATTCTGACACCAGCTTCGATGATTTTCTTCTTGGAAACCTGAATTTCCAGGTCCTGAAGTTCCAATTCCTTGGTGATGGCGTCATACTCTCGGTTATTCCGCACATTCATCTGCTGCTCCTGATATTTCTTGATCAGTTTTTCAGAATCTTTAATGCTTTCTTTCAGCCTCTTGATTTCATCCTCGAAAGATTCAATTTCAGTCTGAAACTTATTTAAACGAGTGTCATAGCCGATGATCTCATCTTCAAGGTCCTGAACCTCTTCTGGGAGAGCTCCGCGAACTTTAACAATGGCGTCTAATCTGGAATCTATGAGTTGAAGGTTGTGAATAGCCTCAAGTTTTTGTGCTACTGTACTTTCCATGTACTATCGGTAGGATGTGGGATTTGTAACTACTCTTGTAAAATAGAGTGCAATATTAGGAAAATTTTGTGATAAATTTTCTCCAAGTAATTGTTTTGTGAAAATTTCGCTCTCATAATGCCCAATATCGCAAAGAATTATTTTGGATTCTGCATCAAAAAACTCGTGATACTTCACATCAGCGGTTATAAATACATCTGCACCTGCTTTTTTGGCATCTCCGAGAAGAAAAATTCCTGCGCCTCCGCAGACTGCTACCCTGCTGATTTTTTTTCCTAAAATTGCTGTATGCTTAATGACTTTAAGATTCATCTTTTCTTTGAGGTGATCCAGAAATTCCAATTCTTCCATCGGTTCTGAAAGTTCGCCGATCATGCCGGAGCCTACTTCCGGGTTTTCATTTTCGAGAAGCTGGACATAATAGGCCACTTCCTCGTAGAGATGAGCTTTTTTCATTGACTGAAGGACTCCGGGAAGCAGATGATTTGCAACAAGAACTTCAACTCTAATTTCTTCCTCTGTTTGGGGCTTTCCTCTTTCTCCGATTGAAGGATTTGCCTTTTCCGAAGGCGTGAATGTTCCCTTACCTCTTATCTGAAAAGAGCAATCCGAATATTCTCCGATCTTTCCTGCGCCCGAATGGTAAACAGCTGAAAGTACGGCCTCTTTATTTTCCTCAGGAACAAAAAACACCAGCTTACTTAAAGCCTGCTTTTTGGGTTGAAGAATGCGTGCCTTGATCAACCCCAGCCTGTCTGAGATCCTTTTATTGACACCATGGGCCACATGATCAAGATTAGTGTGGATGGCGTAGATCGCGATGTTGTTTTGGATTGCCAAAATGATTGTTCGCTCCACATAATTTTTGCCGGTCAGACTTTTTAGTCCTTTAAATACAACGGGATGATGGGCTACAATCATATTGGCGCCGAGTTCAATCGCTTCGCGTACTACATCTTCAGTGCAATCAAGGCTGCAGACTATTCCTGTGACTTCAGCTCCACGATTCCCCGTGATCAGGGTGGCGTTGTCATAGGATTCCTGATAGGCAGGGGGAGCTATTTGCTCCAAGTACGAGATCACCTCACTCACCTTTATTCCCATAATTTTCTGTTTATTTGATCAAAAATAGTAATTCTAAGGAATGCACTGGTACGGTTTTTTGCTTTATCCATTTGCCCTGTTGTACAACTTGGTTACCCAACTGAGAAACTGGTTTTATGATCAGGGTTGGTTCAAAACAACTGAATCACCGTTCCCGACAATTTTGGTAGGTAATCTGAGCGTGGGAGGAACCGGAAAAACTCCAATGGTTGAATATCTCATTCGCTTACTGAAAGATGAGCTAAAGCTGGGAACACTAAGCCGCGGATATGGCAGGTCTTCGAAAGGCTTTATTAAAGCAATTAAAGTCTCAAATCCGCAATTGATCGGAGACGAACCCTTTCAGATTTACAAGAAATTCGGAAATGAAATTCAGGTATTCGTGGGGGAGGATAGGGTAAATGCTTTGAAAAAAATTAAAGAAGAAATTGATTGCCCGCAGGTAATGATTTTGGATGATGCGTTTCAGCATCGATTGGTGAAAGCCCACTTGAATATTCTTTTGACGACGTTTCAACAACCATTTTTCTCGGATCATTTACTTCCAGCTGGAAGGCTTCGTGAAAGCAGATCTGGCTCAAAAAGGGCAGATTTGGTAGTTGTGACCAAGTGCCCATATACGATGACTGAAGGTTTGAGGAACGAGTTTAAAGATCAGATTTCTCAGTATACTGGATCTAAAAAACCTGTCTTGTTCTCGCATATCACCTATGGAAAACCTTATCCGATAGAGGATATTAGCAAATTTTCAACCTCGATAATTCTGCTTAGCGGCCTTGCAAACGACGAGCTCTTGGTTAAATATTGCAGAAATAATTTTGACGTTATCGAAATACTGAGTTTTCCGGACCATCATGATTATTCTGAATCTGATTTTGCTAAGCTAAAAAAAGCCCGTCAAAACTTTCCCAATAGGGAAGTTGTAATCCTGACTACTGAAAAAGATGCGGCAAAAGTTAAATCCACCGCTCCGGAGGGTTTTATGAGAGAAATTCCGATTTTTGTACTTCCAATTTTAGTGGGATTTTCATCGGAAGATGCCGAAATCCTGATGCAGCAGATCCAACAAAAGGTCTTAAAAAAGACAAAAACTAGTGAGATATAGGTTATTAGGGGTTTTAGTCATGATTTTTTTGCTCAGTGTACAACTAGTGTATGCTCAGAGACCGATCCCATCAATGGGCCAGAGACCCGTCAGTCCCAATACAAATCCAAATCAGCGTCAAACCCGCGAGATGGTCACTCAGGAAGGGGAAGAAGTGGACGGAAGGCGTCCCTTACTCGACGATAGTACAGTCATGGTCTTTGGGCCAAATTCGAGTTTGCAATTCTTCGAAAAAGACGTCAAACTGAACAAACTTGTTTTGTACCCCCAAGACACGTTGCTGGATAATTTTCATAACTACGATCCTTTGGCCAAAAGCAACTGGAAATATCAGGATCTGGGAAATATCGGAAGCGCCACCAAATCAATTTATTACAAAGTACCTGAGTTGATTGGTACCAGATCAGGGTTTCAGGCATATGATCTTTACCATAGGGCTCCTGAAAAAGGCAGATATTTTGATACCAAATCACCTTTCACAGAGATGTCGGCATTTTTTGGCGGAGGTAGCCGGAATATGCTGGACCTGGCATTTGCGAGAAATATCAATCCACGTTGGAATGTAGGCTTTGAACTCCACACCATCCGCGCTCGGAAAACACTCAATCCTGTTGCCAGGGATGACAATATGGTGGAGCAAAATTCCTATTCATTCCAAACCAATTATCGGACAGAGAATGGGAAATATTGGATCATGGCCACTTTCGGAAGGATGCGCCATGTGGTGAATGAAATAGGTGGAATCATTCCTCCTGAAGAGGATAGTACCTCGGTTTACTTCACTTACGAAGATGCAAAAGTCTGGCTGAAGGCTTCCGAGGCAAGAGATTTGAGGCAAGAATATCACTTCTACCATGAGTACAAACTCAAAGACGGATTGCAGCTTTATCATGTCTTCGATCGCAAAAAGCAGGATTTGATATTCGAATCTGATCTTACAACTTCGGATTCTTTATTTTTCCCGAAGACGAGATATAATCAGCCCGACACGACTCAAAACTTCAATGATTTTGCAGAGTGGAGAAACGAGGTGGGTTTCAAAGGGACGTTTGGAGGATTTTATTACAATGCTTTCGCAAAATTCAGATCGGGAAGGATGAAAAGTCCTTTTCTGGCCGAAAATGATGTCTTCAACGAAGTCTATATCGGAGGGGAATTGATTGGGAATATCTCTGAAAAATGGGCTCTAAGCGCGGATGGGGAATATTTGCTTCCGGGAGCTTTTAGATTGCATGGTACTTTCAAATCGCCGTGGCTTGTAGTCGAGTATACCAAGGCACTATACAAGCCTACTTCCATGCAGCAGAATTACGCTGGAAATCACTACCAGTGGACCAATGATTTTTCCAACACAGGAGTGGACCAAATCAAAGCTGTTCTGCTAGGAGACTTTAAGAATTTTCAGATAAGGCCTTCGCTCACGATCAATAGGGTTAATAATTACATTTATTTCAACGAGGAGCGAATGGCTTCTCAGGCATCAGGAGATGCATTTATGCTGATGCCGGGATTGACTGCGAATTTTAAGATCGGTAAAAAATTCCGATGGGATAACGAGGTCATTTTCACAGAGATCACCGGTGATGCAAAGGATGCATTCCGGGTTCCAAAGATTTACGCCAATTCAAGGTTTTACGTGGATAGTCCTTTCTTTGATAACAACGTCGTTGTTCAGATGGGTATTGACGTCCGTTACCATTCTGATTATTATGCGGAGGCTTATTTCCCAGGTTATCAGCAGTTTCATTTGCAAAATGATTTCAATGTCTATGCCTATCCGGTGATGGATTTTTTCCTGAGCTTCAGGATCAACCGTACCCGGGTTTTATTGAAATACAATCACTTCAACAGTGGTTTGATGCTGCAGGAAGGCTATTTTGTAACTCCGAATTATACAGGCTACAAGTCGTTTCTTGATCTGGGGATTACTTGGTATTTATTTGATTAAAGATGAGTTGGGAGGAAATCACTAGGCAAAAAATGCTTCATCTCAAGCTGCCGACAGATCCGAGATGGGTTGGTATAGCAGGGATGCAAATCGAAGATATTCTGGCGGATCACGCTTTTTGCGAGCAGAAAGCTGCTTCTTCCTGTATCAGTTTGATCCTGCGTTATCATGATCTTGATCATTTAGTGGACACGCTTACTCCGATTGTCGCCGAAGAATGGGGGCATTTTGAGCGGGTAATGGATCAGATTCGGAAGAGGGGGCTGAGTTTTGGAAAGCCCAGAAAAGATGAATATGTCGTCCAACTCTTTGAATTTATGAAATCAGGAGGAAGCCGAATGCACCAGCTTACGGAAAATCTATTGATGAATGCACTGATCGAAGCCCGAAGTTGCGAACGGTTCAAATTGCTTTCGCAGAATATTGCAGATGAGGAATTGCAAAAGTTTTATTACGAACTGATGATCTCAGAGGCAGGGCATTACGTTACCTTCATCGAATTGGCGAGATATTATGTTGGTCCTGAAAAAGTTAATTCCCGATGGCAGGAATGGTTGAATTTTGAAGCCGAAGTTCTGAGAAGAATGAACCTCAGAGGCGACCGAATGCATTGATTTCAGGGTTAAATTTTCTTCCCGTATAGCCTCTTACTTGATATTTACTTATACTTAACATCCTTTTTAACCTATTCTTCTAAAAGCTGTTCCAATTCGGACATACTATGAATTTGATCGAAAATATTCGCGAAGCTCTTCGCTCAGTTAAAGTAAATCTTCTCAGAACAGTTCTGACAGGAGCAATCATCGCCATAGGGATTTCTTCTTTGGTGGGAATGCTGACTGCCATCGATGGGATCAAAGCTCAAATCGCAGATAGTTTCGCGGGATTAGGAGCTAACTCTTTCGACATCCGGAATAAAGGTTTCTCAGGCGGAAGAGCAATTCAGGAAGGGAAAACTGAGAAAACTTACCCCAAAATGACGTATCGGGAGGTTCAGGATTTCAAAAATGAATACAGCAGCATTGGGATTTCGACAGTCTTCACCACAGTGACTGGAGCGGCGGAAGTAAAGAGAGGCTCCAAAAAAACCGACCCAAATGCGAGAATCAGAGGGATTGATGAGAATTACGTCAACCTGAAAGCCATTAAGATTGCAAAAGGAAGAAATTTAAGTAACCTGGAAGTTCGCTACGGAAACAGCGTTTGCATAATAGGAAAGGAGATTGAAACAATACTATTTGAAAGCGGCGAAGATCCTGTAAATCAAAAAATCAGTTTTTTAGGAAGACCCTATACTATTGTTGGGGTGATGGAAAAGCAAGGTGGAATGGGCCCGGATCAAGGGGCTGACAGGCAGATTTTGATCCCGATAGAAAACGGAAGCAGGCTGGATCGCAGAGGCACTTTCAATTACCAGGTTACCGGCGTAGCATCTGGACCTGATCGGATAGATTATGAAATGGGTCAGGCAACGGGGATGATGCGGAAAATCCGTCAAGACCGTGTGACGATGGAAGATTCTTTCGATCTGACAAAAAGTGAATCTGTTGCGGAAAGTCTGGAAGAAGTTGCCGGTTACCTTAGAATAGGAGGATTTGGGATTGGTTTTATTACCCTTTTGGGAGCTTCTATTGGCCTGATGAATATCATGTTGGTATCTGTCACCGAGCGGACAAGAGAGATCGGAATCCGCAAAGCTCTTGGAGCTACACCGCTTCGAATTCGTCAGCAATTCCTGATTGAAGCGATTATGATTTGTGTTCTTGGAGGGTTTTTAGGGCTTATTCTTGGTATTGTCATCGGAAATGTAATTGCCACTGTGGTCGGCTTTGGAGGATTCCTGATTCCTTGGCTTTGGATGTTTGTTTCCTTTGTTATTTGCGTGGTGGTGGGATTGCTTTCAGGATTTTTCCCTGCTTACAAAGCGAGTAAACTGGATCCGATCGAGTCTCTTAGATACGAGTAAAATTCAGATAATAGTCAATAGTTTTTTGGACAAAAAGGGAATAAAAGTGGCAGAAATTCTACCCTTTCTATTCCCTTTTTAAATTTGGTCCCACCAAAAAAAGAAGATTTTCTGAAAGCCATTTCCTAGAATTGGAACTGATCAAAGCTTCATTTGCACTGGTTTTTAACTATCGAAAGTTGACAAGAACACAAAATCAATTTTTTCAAAAAACTCCCGGCATAATCCCTTATTTTTCATCTATGAATACTCATAGTTACGATGCAATCGTCGTTGGTTCAGGAATCAGCGGGGGATGGGCCGCCAAGGAATTTTGCGAAAAAGGTTTGAAAACTCTTGTGCTGGAGCGAGGAAGAGATGTTCAACATTTGAAGGATTACCCGACGATGACTGCATCCCCTTGGGAAATGCCTCATCACAATCAGATTCCAAGAACTGATAAAATCGCAAATCCCGTGGTCAATCGATGCTATGCATACAAGGAAGATACCGAGCATTTTTTTGTCAAGGACTCCGAGCATCCCTACGTTCAGACCAAACCCTACGATTGGATCAGAGGTTATCAGGTTGGAGGGAAATCTCTGATCTGGGCGCGACAAACTCAGCGCTGGAGTAAATATGATTTCGAAGGTCCCGGTCGGGATGGGTTCGCTGTTGACTGGCCGATCAGATACGACGACGTTGCGCCCTGGTACAGCCATGTGGAGCGTTTTGTCGGGATCAGTGGGAATTATGATGGGTTGGAAACGCTTCCCGATGGAGAGTTTTTACCAGCCTGGGAAATGAACTGCGTCGAAAAGGAAGTGCAAAAACGGATAAAGGCTGCTTACGCAGATCGTAATTTTGTAATCGGTCGTTGCGCACACTTGACCGAACCTAAAGAAATCCATTTGGAGCAGGGCAGGGGAAAATGCATGGCTCGAAATCAGTGCTATCGGGGTTGCCCATTCGGAGGATATTTCAGCAGCAATTCTTCCACTCTGCCACACGCTGCCAAAACAGGAAACCTAACCATCCGTCCTGATTCGGTTGTGCATTCGCTGATTTATGATGATGAAAAAGAAAAAGTAACCGGCGTTCGGATCGTGGATCGGGTCACGAAAGAGGCGAGTGAGTACTTTGCAAAAGTTATTTTCCTCAACGCGGCTACGCTAAATACCAACTTGATTTTATTGAACAGTACTTCGAATCGATTTCCAAATGGCTTGGGAAATGATTCCGGGATTTTGGGAAAATACATCGCTTTCCATAATTACAGGGGTACCCTTGGGGGCAGATTCGAAGGTTTTGAGGATAAATATTACTTCGGTCGTCGGCCTACGGCAGTGATGTTGCCGAATTTTCGAAATGTGAAAAAGCAGGAAATGGACTTCCTGAGAGGATATATGAGTTTTTATTCCGCAGGAAGAGCAGGATTTGGACATGCAGGAGATGTGCCTTTTGGAGAGGAATTTAAAGAAGCCAATTCTGAACCCGGACCCTGGTCAGTTGGAATGATGATGCAGGGTGAGACAATTCCAAAGGAGACCAATTTGGTGACTCTCAGTCCGGACTTGAAAGATGAATGGGGAATTCCGCAGCTTCAGATCGACATTGCTTACGATGATAATGACGAGAAAATCATCCGAGATTTCTTGGAACAAGGAGAAGAAATGCTGACAAAGGCGGGCGTTACTAATATCTACAAAAATGACAGTAAACAGGCTCCAGGCTTGGATATCCATGAAATGGGCGGAGTAAGAATGGGTCGAGACCCTAAAACTTCCCTTCTGAACGGATTCAATCAGGTGCATTTGGCACGAAATGTTTTTGTAACTGATGGTGCGGCGATGACTTCCACTAGCACCCAGAATCCATCCCTGACCTTTATGGCGTTGACCGCAAGAGCGGTAGATTATGCTGTGAAAGAATTGAAGAAGGGGAATATTAAGTAAGCTTGTTGCCGGACTATCTTTCTATTATCCTCAATGTTCGATCCTCTTATTTTCAACGCCATTTCTGCCGCAAAAGCAGAACAAATGGCTGAACTTCCATCAGAATGGCTGGAGGTAATTTACAGGGAAAAATTGTTTCAACTCTTTGTTCCGCGGGAATTAGGAGGCAGGGGAGCTTCTTTGCCGGAAGCTTTAAAAATCGAAGAAGAACTTGCCTTCACCGATGGAAGCCTAGGCTGGACGGTGACTCTTTGTGCGGGGGCAGGCTGGTTTGCGGGGTTTTTTGAAAAGGATTTAAGGAAGGAAGTTTTTCAGGACCCGAAAGTTTGCTTAGCCGGAAGTGGTTTTGTCGGAGGGGAAGCTGATTTACAAGGAGAGGAATACTTGGTTTCAGGACACTGGTCTTATGCCTCAGGAGCTTTGCATGCGACACATTTTACAGCCAATTGTGAGCTTTTGGAAAATGGAAAAGCAATAGTTGACGAAAGCGGAAGTCCTGTGGTCAAGGCAATTACCCTCAAAAAAGAAGAAGTGAAAATCCTGGACGGCTGGAACTATATGGGCATGGTCGCTACGGGTAGTCATGCATTCAAGACCGAAAACCTTAGAGTGCCACTTAACCGGGGGTTTGAGATTTTTCCTGAAAAAGCAACCTTAAACGAACCGATCTATCGCTACCCATTTTTACAGTTTGCTGAAGTGACATTGGCAGTGAATATTCTGGGAATTACAAGGCATTTGATTCAATTGATAGAGAAGGCATTTAAGACCAGGCACTCTTATCGAAAGTACGATGAAAGACATTTGGGCTATTTTGAGAAGGTTTTTGAAAAGCAAAACAAGAAGTTGAAAAGCTTGAAAAAGGAATTTCATTCAGCAATTGAATTCTCCTGGAATGAACTCCAAAAGGAAGGTAAGATTTCCAAATCAAGCTTAAAAAAAATCAGCAGAATCAGCCGTAAACTCACCCAAAACTGCCGTGAAATTTCCGGTAAATTATATCCCTTTGCAGGGCTGGAAGCAGCAAAAACCAATACAGAACTCAATCGCGTCTGGCGGGATTTCAATACAGTGAGTCAACACGCGCTATTGATTTTTCCATTTTAAAGTTTCAATCCAAGATATCCGGAAGTTGGTTCCGAGATAAGGGAGATTCATCCATTCAAATAAAAAAGATCGGTTTTTTGAGCTGAATAATCAACTTTTACCTTGTTGTCAAACCAAGCAATTACCCTAAATACAATTCTATGAATAAGATAAAACTGCTTTTGTTTTTGCAGATGTTTTTCGCTTCCTGGTTTCTTGTTGCCAAGGAATTTCCGGATCAGCCTATGGGCGAGATTTCCAACCCCGTTTCCGGAGAATATAAGCTGGTGGTGGAGGGATTTGACTGGGGACCTGCTGTCAATAAGGTGATCCTATCATTGGAGAAACATGTGACTAGAGCCAATGCTGCCGATTTTGCAGTGTTTGCTACCCGTAAATCAACCGATGGGGAAATAACAGGAGAAAGCGCTTCCGGAAACCGATCTGTAGTCTTTGCTTATGTCTCTGATGCCGATGGCAATCGGGCCGACAGTAGCAATAATGTAACCTTGGTATTGGCAGTCAGTCCGGTTCAGCCCTTGGGTTCCCCGATTCAATATTTCCGAGGGAAAGGAAATGTTTGGATCGATTACAAATTGACAGTCGTCGATACGAAATCCGGCAAAACCTGGGATACAGAATCTGATCGCTTTATGCCGTTGGTAGATCAATACGACCTGACTGGAAAATTCAAATACAGCGAAACCTTGACGATGTCTTACGCTTCTTTTACCCCGAAAATGGTGAAAGAAAAAGCGCCTTTGATCATCTGGTTGCATGGTGGAGGAGAGGGAGGATTTGATCCGACAATCGCCTTGCTCGGAAATAGAGCAGCGAATTATGCTTCGGGAGAAATCCAGCAGTTTTTCGACGGGGGAGCATATGTGTTAGTTCCTCAGGCTCCAACTTTCTGGATGCAAAGTACAGAAGGAACGACTCGAGGTAAGACAAATGATATTTACAATGAAGGGCTAATGGCGCTGATTAAGGAGTATGTTAAGTCCAATCCTAAAATTGACCCAAGCCGAATTTATGTCGGAGGGTGTTCTAATGGCGGTTATATGTCTTTGAAATTGATCCTGAACCATCCGGATTACTTCGCAGCAGGCTTTATTAGTGCACTTGCATACAGTGCCGAATTTATCACCGATCAGGAAATCCAGAAGATCAAAAATGTCCCTATCTGGTTTGTGCACTCAAAGGATGACAACACCACAAGGCCAGAGACTACGGTGGTTCCGGTCTATCAGCGACTGAAGGAAGCAGGTGCCAAAAATGTCCATTTCACGTACTATGACAACGT
>JBILPR010000498.1:0-2774 GCA_044373795.1 Algoriphagus sp.
GTAGTGTGATTTTCTGCTCCTGTGATATCAAAAGTCAACCCACCGGTCATTTGCTGACGCTGTTTGGTGGTGTCATTTGTTGTAAGATCCGGAGAAATAATTTCCCACGTTTCACCTGAATTGGCAGACTTGTGAAGGAACTGAGAAGCGTAATAAACTGTGTTAGCATCATGAGGATCCTGAGCAATTGCAGCATTCCAGTTGAATCTCAGGAAAACATCTTTGTCAGGATGAGTCGGACGGATTACCCTGTTATGGCCGGTCTCTTTGTCGAATCTCGTCACATTACCTCCCTGAGACATGGTGTAGCCGTATCGGGAATCTGCAGGATGAGATACCACGTCAAAACCGTCACCGAAGGAAATTTCCTGCCAGTAGGTATTGCGGATACCATCTACTCTCCAGATGTAAGCAGGTCCGGTCCATGAACCGTTGTCCTGCATACCGCCATAGACATTGTAAGGTATTTCATTGTCCACGTTGATATGGTAAAACTGACCAACCGTAATTCCTTCTGCGAAATACCAAGTTTTGCCCATGTCACGAGAAATATTCAAACCGCCGTCATTTCCGTCAATCAATAAGTTAGGATCGTTTGGATTGATGTAGAAGGCATGGTGATCCGGGTGAACGCCATCGTATTGAAGCAACTGACGGAAAGATTTTCCTCCATCTTCACTCATTCCCACTCGGGAATAAAGGGTGTAGATTCGGTTTTCATTCTTTGGATCAGCGTAAATTTCGAAGTAATAGAAAGGACGATCTCCGATATCTTCTTTGTCATTGATCATGGTAAATTTTTCTCCGCCGTCCTCAGAAGCATAGAGTGCGTTTTTCGAAGACTCAATCAAAGCATACACTTTACTGCTGTTGTTTGCAGACATTGCCAAACCCATTCTTCCCAATTTACCCTTTGGAAGACCATTTTTTTCGTCTAGCTTTTTCCAGTTTTCGCCAGCGTCATGCGTGACATAAAGACCGGAAGATTCTCCTCCTGATTCGAAAAACCAAGGATAACGTCTGTGCTCCCACATGTTGACGAAGATCTTGTTTGGATTATTTGGATCCATGATCATTTCGCCTACACCTGTTTTGGTGTCGACGTAAAGGATTTTGGACCAGGTTTTACCGCCGTCAGTAGTTTTATAAACTCCACGATCTTCCTGCTCGCCCCATGGAGAACCGATCGCTCCCACGAAAACAGTATTGGGATCGTCAGGATGAACGATGATTCTGTGGATAGCGCGGGTTTTTTCCAAGCCCATCAGCTGCCAGGTCTTTCCGGCATCGAGTGATCGATACACGCCGTAACCCAGGTTGAGAGAGTTTCTTGGATTGCCTTCGCCTGTTCCTATCCAAATAATATTTGGGTTTTTCTGATAGATGGAAATCGCACCGATAGAATGTACTTTCTCGTTGTCAAAAATCGGTTCCCAAGTAATGCCTCCGGACGTTGATTTCCAAAGTCCGCCGGATGCCGAACCTGCATACATAATGGTCGGATTTTCATCCACGGCATCAATGGCAGTAATTCGGCCACTCATTGCCCCGGGTCCGATGCTTCTGGCTTTCATGGACTTGAATTGGTCCATGTTGACTTGCTGAGCCTGGACTCCCAGACTGAACAAAGCCGCCACAATCAAAAGGTAGATTTTCTTCATACGTTGTTGATGGTTTAAATTCTTAAAGGAAATTAAGTTAAAAGCTTCCGATTTGAGAGCGTTTTTTATTCCAATGGAAAGAGTATTTGAAAAAAAGTCAATTCTTTGGTTTTTGATAGCTGGTTTGGGTAGGGAAGGAGTTTTCTTTTCCTTTGGAAAAAAAATATTTGTCATGATAAACAGAATGGTGAAGCCTTTTTTTGGGCTTTTTCTTTTGCTAACCAGCCAGTTAATTTTTGCCCAGACAGGGAGATTTCAGCAGGCCGTTGATTACAAAATGGATGTGGAGATGGACGTCCAAAAAAACAAGTACAAGGGAACCCAGGTACTGAAATACACCAATAATTCTCCTGATACTTTGGAGCGGGTTTTCTACCATTTGTATTACAATGCTTTCCAGCCGGGAAGTATGATGGATGTGAGATCGAGAACAATCGCTGACCCGGACGGAAGAGTGGCAGACCGTATTTCAAAGCTTAAACCGGATGAAATCGGTTATATCCACGTGAGTAACCTGAGAATGAATGGCAAAGAAGTCGAATTCAAAGAGGTGGAAACGATTCTTGAAGTGAAGCTCACAGAGCCGATTCTTCCAAATTCAGAAGTGACTTTCGAACTGGAATTTACAGGGCAGGTACCTCTTCAGATTCGCAGATCAGGAAGAGACAGTGAGGAAGGCGTCCGCTTATCTATGTCGCAATGGTATCCCAAGATGGCCAATTACGATGAGCAAGGCTGGCATGCAAATCCCTATATAGCTCGGGAGTTTTATGGAATTTGGGGTGATTTTGATGTGAAAATAACCATTGATAAAACCTATGTTTTGGGTGGGACTGGTTATTTGCAAAACCCAAATGAGATCGGTCATGGCTATCAGGATGCCGGTGTGAAAGTGCCGGAAGCAAAGGGAAATACGCTGACCTGGCATTTTTTAGCGCCAAAGGTTCACGACTTCATGTGGGGAGCCGATCCCAAGTACCAGCATGATAAGGTTCAAATGGAAAATGGAATCACTGTCCACCATTTCTTTATTCCTGGACCGAATACCAGTGAAAATTGGGAGAAGCTGAAAGAATACACTCCAAAGGCGATCAGCTTTTTTTCTGAGCATTT
>JBILPR010000160.1:0-9707 GCA_044373795.1 Algoriphagus sp.
AAGATATCCGCGCCTAACTCAAGGCCTGATTTTTTGTCTTTGGTAAAGAAGAATCTCTTAGCTACCCGCACATCCCAAAATCCAAAATATCCATTCTCGCCACCATTCCTTACCGCAACTTGGCCAAGGCTATTTTGGATGTAATCTTTGGAAAGATTGTTAGGGTTTGCCAAAACTTCATCCATGGCGTTACTGATGTTTTCAGGGACTCCGGCTGAACCCGGATTAAATACATAAGCCAGGTCATTAGTATTTACAAAATCACCATTCACGTTACCATTGACTAATAAGGAATAGCGAGTACCACCAATTCCTGAGTAACGAACCCCTACAGCAATTCCTTTGAAGGTTGGCAGGGTTCCGTAAAGAACTACTTTGTTACGAAATTGTCCATTGGAATAGCTCATTCTGGAAAGATCCCGCGGATCATCGATCACAGCCTGGAAAAGAGTAGCACTGTTAGCGACGTTTCCATTGAAGGAAGTATTGTCCTTGGAATCATTCCAGGTATAACTTACTGTCACTTGTCCGTCTTTGAAGTAGCGGTAAGTACCATCTATCACAGCAGTGTAGGTATTGTTTCGGCCTTCACTTACAAGTTCAAGTACCCGTCCCACTTGAGTGGTCTTGCGGCCTTTGGTCCAATCTGCATTTCCGTTAGAGGTACTGATTGTCTCACTTGGCACATATACACCTCTGTTTCCTTCATTTTCAAGTCTGAAATAAGGCTGATCGACGATGTTACGATCCAGGTACATGTAGTTGTTTCTAGCGATAGATGCCATTAAATTGACTCCCACCCGGAGGCGGTTGTTGAAGATTCTATTGTACATCACGTTGCCTTTGTACACGGTCGGAACTTTTAGATCCTCACTGTTCATATTGATAGTCGTGACAGGGGAAACGCCTGGCTTATTCAAAAGCTCCACTCCCGGAGCGGTAGAAGGATCATTCCGGTAGGAAAGAAAATCGGGAGTTGGAACAGCCGCACCAGTAATATCCACTGCTACAATTTTCGTCCCGTCAAACTGTAAATTGTTGACGTCTGTATAGTTATTGAGTGCTGACCCAAATACCCCTGCTCCTATCCTGATGACATCTCTCTGGCGGTCATTGATATCCCAGGTAAACTGGAGTCTTGGCTGGATCTGAAATCCTCCTGTTTTAACATCTGTTTTCAAACCCAATTCGTCAAACACCGTCTGATTGAAGTTAGGAGCATTTTGGTAGGTGGTATAATCTCCTCTTAGTCCCACTACCAGATCCATTCCGCGACCCAAATCTGTGTCAGCCTGCGCATAAACGCCACCTCCAAAAATAGTCTGCTTCACAGTCGGATCCACCAATGCTACTTCTCTTGCATAGCGGTATGGCTTCAGGTTATCAAAATTATTTAAGCCTGTGAACCAAAACCTTCCATTAAACTCACTGGTAGCCAAAGAAGTAAGGTTATTCATCAAAAGATCCATTCCGAATGTGTAATTCGTCTTTCCTTTATTGTAATAGAGGTTATTGACCAATTGATAGACATGGGACTCAAATCTTTCCGGCAAGTAACGCTGCCCTCCTATCTGAATGTTTGTGTTTACGTTTTTATCGTTTACCACCGACTCCACTCGCTGTACAATAGCTCTTGGGATATTTTCACTTGGAAGTTGATCACTTGGACGGCCGTCATCCAGCGTGTAGAGGTATTGAAGTTTGAGTTCGTTGGTCAAGTTTGGAGCGAGAACCGTCCGCAGTGACGCCATCAAACTGTTTGCCTTGGAAAGATGATTTCCATACACTTCGTACAAGTTGATCGTAGTGTTGTCATCTACACCCTGACTGTTGAGATCCCAGGAAAAATTATTTCGGATCGTCAATAGATTGGACTTATTGATCTGGTAGTCCAGTCTTGCAAAAGCGGTATGAGAATATCGGATTTTATCAAAACTTCCTGTCTGTGGAGATTCTGCTACTCCATATTTGGAGCGGGAAATCTGAAGATACCGGTCCAAAGATTGCTGAGAAAGATTGTATCGGACCTCATCTTCAGGCGTCCTGATATCTGCGATGAAAAGAGGTCTGGCATCCTTCTGGCCATCATACGCAATAAAATAATGAAGTTTGTCTTTGATGATCGGGCCTCCTAACGTAACCCCGTACTGCTGAATAGCGAAATCATTTTGTCTTACATTTCCTCTGGTGTCATACTTACTGGCCAGCCAGTCAGCTCGGTTGAACATGAATGCAGAGCCTTCAACGCGGTTTGTTCCGGTTTTGGTCACCGCACTGATGTTACCTCCTCCACTTCTTCCGTTGCTCACGTCGTAGTCATTCGTCACTACCTCAAACTCACGGATTGCTTCCATAGAGATGGAAAAAGGTCCACGGTTCGTCGAGCCACTGGATAAAGGGCTACGATTGGTCATCCCATCGATGGTATAGTTGGTGGATGAAAAAAGCTGACCCAACAAGCTGTTACCGTTCGATACCGGAGAAAGGTCCACCAGGGAATTAAAGTTTCTTCCGTTTACCGGCAGTGAAGCCATATCCTTAGCAGATACAGCAGTTGAGCTGCCGAATCGGTCTATACTGTTGGCAATGGAACTAGCCACCACACTTACTTCACCTAATTGTTGAGCTTCCTCACTAAGCACGATATCAAGTTTGATATTGTCTCCCTGATTGAGGGAAATGCCGGTAAAGGATTTGGTACCAAAACCCATGTACGTAGCTGTGATCGTGTAATTGATTCCCAAAGGAATTTGAGTCACCACGTACGTTCCAGTCATTCCTGTTACGGTGGAAGCTGTAAAGCCAGTTAGTTCATTTTTGACAAGAATCTGGGCTCCTATCAGCATTTCACCGCTGGTGTCTGTTAATTTTCCGGATACGGTCGCATTGACTGCCTGCGAATAGGCATGTTGGTTTAGCATGATACAGAGTACCAGTATCATGGCCATGGTAAGCGTGTGTGTAAAAATTTTGAGTCTCATAACGTTGACTAGATTGGTTTATGAGACAAAACTAGAGTGGTCCAACGCCTGCTTTATGTTAAAAATTAACATGGTATTCAATGTTAATACAGGCTTAAAAAAGGAAACAATTTGGTAAAAACTGAACTCAATAAATGATGTAGGCTTCATTTCCAGGAATTTGAAAAAACGGGTATTTTATCTTTTTTTACGGGGGTTCAATTCTTTGAAAAAAGGAAAATCCAGTTTGAGACAAATGCCTAACCAAGGAAGAAAAAAAGACCATAGAAGAATTTGAAAGGATTATGCACCGTATTTTCAAATGGTAGCTTAACCCTTTAAGAATTAAAAATTCGGTAACATCTGTCAAATTTTAAGTTTGTAGCTTTTCAGTGTGAAAAGAAAAAAGAATCAGGGGTTTGAGTTTTTATGGGGAACTATCATCCTATTGGTCCTCTTTTCCTTTCCAATATTTGGAACTTCAAAGGGAATACTGGAGCTCCGATTAAACCTATTACATCAGCCCTTTTTTGATATTTTGTTTCTAGCCCTCACTCAGTTGGGTGATGGAATAGTTTTCTTGCCAACAGCGATTTTATTCCTCTTCAGGAAAACAAGTTTTTCTATTTTCCTTTGTCTCAGCGGTCTTTTTAATGCTGTATTTGTTTTCATTGGTAAAAAACTGCTTTTCCCGGGAGTTCCCAGGCCAGTGGAATTTTTAAAAGGAATAGACTTTTATCAAATCCCGGGAGTGGACCTTCACCATTGGAATAGTTTTCCTTCAGGTCATACGACTACAGGGTTTTCTCTTGCTTTTGCACTTGCTATCATCTCTTCTAAGCATCCAAAAATCCAGCGATTGATGCTGATCCTGGCGATAGGTATTGGGCTAAGCAGAGTTTACCTCATGCAACATTTTTTTATTGATGTATGGACAGGTGCCGCTTTGGGGATATTGGCCACACTAGCCGCTAAAGAAATCACCTTGCGGTATTTTTCCGGTAAAAAGTTTAGGAAACCTCTTTTCAAAACCAAAACCTCTCGCTTTCCTAGCCTTAGAAGGCGGGTTATTCTTCAACAAAAGTTGGTCGGATGATCATTGTATTTGTCTTTTCAAACAGATCCTTAGACCGAAATAAAACCTGGTAAGGATCCGGAAATGGCTTATTGTTTAAAGCCCTGTCAGTCGTAATGATCAGATCTTGTATCCCATTTTGACCTTCCCATTCCGGAATGATCTGCTGAGAGGAAAAAGGAAAAGCAGGATTGAATTCACCCCAAAAGTGCAGCTTCTTTCCCGTCCAGATTTTCTCCGAAAGCCGGACAGGATTATGGCTATTAATAGCTGGTAAATAAAAGTGAACCAAAAGGAAATTCAATGCTAAGTATGCAAAACACAAGGTAATAAGGGAGGCATAAAATCTTTTGAAGCTCAAGAACACTAAAGAACTTATAGCCAGGCAAGCTGGGATAATCATGTAGGGGCCGTACTTTTCAATTCCTTCCAACTCCGGCATGGTGGGAAGCAACCCAAACACTATTCCTATCGAGGCTATTGGAATCAAGGCAGCTAAGCAAAATGCGACAAATCTGCCTCTGGAATAAATCACCTGAGCATCCAATGTAAATGCAAAAATAACGGCAAGAAAAGGGAATACAGGCGCGGTATAGTTGGGCAGCTTGGTACTTGACATCGAGAAAAAAACCAGTGTCACTAACGTAAAAAAACAAGAGAGGCTTACTAAAGGATCTCTTAGAATTTTCTTATATCTCAGAGCAAATAGCTTGTATAAAAATAGACTTCCGGGCAAGAAACCGATTATAACCATTAAAAAACTAAGGTAAAAAGGTCCCCCGTGACCTTCCATCGGCTTGGAAAACCGATTGAGATTGTGGTGAAAGATGAACTCCTGAATCCATGCACCTTCGGTAACCCACGTAACCGCAGCATACCAAGGAAGCGTAAGCACTAGAAAAAATGCTATCGCCAGAGGGTCAAACATTTTAATCCAAGATATCCTATACCGACGTGGGACAAGTAAAAAATAGATTACCAAGGAACCTGTAAACAAAACCAAGGCTATAGGGCCTTTACTCAAAGTAGCTAACGCCAGAAAAATAAACCCCCATCTTAAATCCTTTTTTGATTGGGCTCCTGACCTGATGAAAGATTCAACGGAAAAAATGGATAAGGCCAAAAAGCAGATCAGGAAAGGATCGGGAACCGCAAGTTTGAATTGCAGCTGCACATGAAGGGAGGAAATAAACAGTAATGTGGACCAAAAGGCTTTGTTTTCTCCCAGTCTTGATTTGATTTTAAAGAAGACCGATAAAGCCAACAAGCATCCCATTACTGCCGGAAAAAACCTTGCGGCAAATGAATTGACATCAAAAAGCCAATGAGAAAGCCCAAAGAAATAATAGTGTAGCGGAGGTTTGTCGTATCTAAGTTCTCCATTGAATCTGGGGATTATCCAATCACCTGATTCCAACATTTCCCTGGCTGCCTCGGCATTTTTGGCTTCATCCAAAATATAAATGTCCCAATTCCCATTGCCGTAGAAAAAAACAAAAAAGATAAGACCAAAAAGTATCCAGGATGCTAGAGAAATGGTGGGAAATTTCATTCCGAAAATTAAAGTCAGAAAATGACCAATTCGATACCTGTGAGTTAACAATTTGTTAGGAAATAACTGAAGAAAATTAATCTATGATTTGGGCGAAAAATTTTAGAAAATCCCCTCTCTAACCTAATTCTGAATTAAAAACCCTTCTTGATCTGACTTCGAAATTAGAAATTTCGAAGAGTGATTTATCCAAAATGCCCGCTCACGTAATTCTTCGTCAACTCACTTTTCGGATTCTTGAAAATAGTTTGGGCTGTGTCAAATTCAACCAGTTCCCCGAGGTACATAAAGCCTACCTTATCAGAGATGCGCTGGGCCTGTTGCATATTATGCGTCACAATTACGATGGTATAGGAGCTTTTCAAACTCAGGATAAGTTCCTCAATTTTTCTGGTGCTAATAGGGTCTAACGCAGAACAAGGTTCATCCATGAGGATCACTTCAGGGCGCAGGAGAACTGTTCGGGCGATGCACAACCTTTGTTGTTGGCCGCCAGACAATTTAACAGCAGGCTTATTAAGTTCGTCCTTCACTTCCTCCCATAAAAAACTTTCTTTCAACGCCTTCTCGATCAGATCAGGTATTTCGTTTTTCGGGAATCGATGGATGTTTAAAGCATAGGATAGATTTTCATAGATGCTTTTCGGCAACGGATTTGGCTTTTGAAACACCATACCAATTCTTTTTCGCATCTCGGTAACAGAATTTTTTTTATCGTAAATATCAAGGTTATCTAATTTGACTGTGCCTTCTATTTTCGCATCAGGTGATAAATCGTGCATGCGATTGAAAGTTCTAAGCAAAGTTGATTTGCCACATCCCGAGGGTCCGATTAATGAGGTGACCTGGTTTTTAGGAAAATCAATCGTAACGTTTTTCAGGATTTGTTTCTTCCCAAAATACAGGTTTAGATCACGGGCCGAAAGTTTTATCTCATTCATATCAATCTTGTGTTCTGTTTTTAAATCGAATGTAGAAGGCGATTAGGTTGAGCATGAAAATCAAGAGAATCAAGACCGAGGCCGTTGCATAGGCCAATGGTCTTACTTCTTCAATTGATTGATGCTGAGTGGAAAGCATGTATAAATGATAGGGTAAGGCCATGAATTCCTGATTGAGAGAGGTTGTGATTCCGTTGATGTAAAATGCCACGCCTGTAAACAAGATGGGAGCTGTTTCACCCGCAGCTCTTGACACGGTGAGAATTATTCCCGTCAAAATTCCCGGTAATGCCTGCGGCAACACCACATCTTTAATTGTTTCAAACTGCGTCGCTCCCAAAGCCAAAGTTGCTTCTCTCATGCTGTTGGGAATTCTTTTCAGAGCCTCTTCGGAGGTGGTAATAATATAGGGTAATGACAGCAGGCCAAGGGTGAGTCCTGCCGACAAAACAGATGTGCCTAAATTAATCCCCTGAACGAATAGCGCAAGTCCGAACAGACCATAAATAATGGACGGAATGCCGGCAAGATTTCGGATACTCGCCCTTATGATATTAGTAAGTAAGGATGATGATGCGTATTCATTGAGATAGACGGCACAGGCCACTCCGAAAGGCACAGCAAAAATGGTTGTGATGATCGTAAGCATCAGAGTACCAATGATTGCAGGAAGGATTCCTCCCTCCGTCATTCCATTTGATGGAAAGTCGCTAATGAAACTCCAGGATACAGAGGCGGCACCTTTCGAAAAAATATCGAACAAAATAATCCCCAAAATCAAGCAAACGATAAAGGCACTACCCCCCAGCAACAGCCAATACAAGAAGTGTTTTATACTCTTTTTCATGCGTGATATTTTCTTAACCTATTTGCAAAATATTCCCCTAGTAGATTAATGCACAGGGTGATGAGAAATAAAATCAAGGCAATAGCAAACAGGGCAAAGTAATGAGTTGTTTGGTAGGGAACTTCCCCCATTTCGATAGCGATGGTAGCAGTGATAGTTCGTACCGCACTTAAAAATCCATCCGGCAAAACAGCAGCATTTCCCGTAGCCATCAATACGGTCATGGTTTCTCCCAAAGCCCGGCCGAGTCCAAGCATCACAGCAGCGATCAATCCGGGCAGTGATGCCGGAAGGGTAACTTGAAAAAGTGTTTCCCATTTATTTGCGCCTAGTGCAAGTGAGGCTTCCCGATGACTTTGCGGTACCGCATTGATAGCATCTTCACTGATTGTAATAATCGTAGGAAGGGCCATCACTGCTAAGAGTACAGAACCGTTGAGTGCATTCAACCCATTTTGTATTCCAAATGAAGCTGCAATACCAGGGCCTACCAGCACAATACCTAGAAATCCAATGGCTACAGATGGAATCGCTGCCAACATTTCAATTAAAGGTTTTAACACCGCCTTTAATTTTGGATGGGCAAGATCAGATAAAAAGGCTGCGCATAATATTCCTAAAGGCACCGAAATCACCATTGCCCCAAGTGTCACCAGGCCTGTACTTACTAATAGCGGAATAATGCTGTATTTACTATTAATGCTTCCCGGATCCCATTGTGACCCTGTAAAAAAATCTATGGGGCTGATATCAATGAAGAATGCGAAACTGTTGTAAACCAACATCGCAAAAATCCCACCGAGCAACCCGATCGTAAGCAACCCGGCACCTTTAAATACCTGCTTTAAAAACCAATCCGTCCTTTCCCTTTTTTTAATGCTCATAGCTGTCATGGACAGGATAATAACCGGAAGACTTGATAATTTTTTTTCCTTCAGCGCTTTTTTCAAAATCAAGAAATGACTTGATTTTTGAAATTGATGAGGTCTTGAAATACTGAATCAATGGGCGTTGAAAAAAGTAATTTCCTTTCGCAATCATAGATGCATCCAAGGGTGAAACCGCTGTTTGATCTTCTCCTGAATAAATCGTAAGTACTTTTAATCCGGTACTGCTTCCTTGGGAAATATAACCCGCTCCCACATATCCAATACCTGAATGATCTGCTTTGATAGCTTCCAGAATTTGAGCATTCCCATTCATTTGCTTTGCATATGGGGTAAATTCTATTCCCAATTTAGATTTCACAAATTCATGTGTACCGGAGTTGCTTTGTCTGCCATAAATATTGATGGGGATATTCTTATCCACGAGGGAATTCCAGTTGGTGTACTTTCCGCTCAGGATTTTCGCCAAATCTTCTGTATGAATGGAATCTAACGGAAGATCCTGAGCTATTACAAAGGCAATGGCGTCCTGACCAAAAATAAAAGAGTCAATTGATGAATCTTGCTGTTTAAATAACTCAATTTCTTCTGAATTGATACTTCGGGAAGAATTTGCAATATCTGCGGTTCCATTCAACAGGGAAGCAATTCCCAATCCTGATCCTCCACCTGAAATGGATACAAATACCTCTGAATTGGCTTCATGAAAATTTTCTGCCAGCAGAACCGCCAGGTTAACTTCGGTATCGGAGCCCTTAATTTTTATAGTATTATTTTCTCTTGAACAAGAGCATAGAATAAGGATCGATAATGACAAATAATATTTCATGGGAACCTAACTTTCTTTTTCCGAGAGAGTTGCAAATTCCGAAAAATTAATAGACCGTATTGTTAAGTGTTTATTAACAAATGTTTTCACCAAAAATTTCTCCGCAAAAATTTCCGGTTTTATGGACTAATGAGCACATTTCATAGCCGAAGCGCCTATTCCAATGTTATCATTTCGGTGGGTTTGTTAACATTTTAATAATATACAGTACTTTTGAAACATGGAAACAGAACATAAAATGGTCTCTACGGAAAAAATCGCAAAGAAAGAGATCGCCCATACAGTGGAAGAAGCTATGGGTAGTACTCTAGAAAAGTTAAAAATCACTTCCCCATCAAAAAAGACGGAGAAGTTGCTCAGTAAAGTGTCTAAGGTATTTTCAGGTCAGCTGAAGAAAGAGGTAAGAAGACAGGAGAAAGAGGTAAAAAGACGGGATAAAAAAGTCGCTAAAGCAGTGATGAAAGCCAAAAAAGAAATTACTGCTTAATAAGGAAATTAATAGCAGATTAGATTCCTGCCGAAATTCATGAATGCCGAACTTGATTCAAATAGAATATCGTTCGGCATTTTGATTTCTACAATCTGGAGAAATAATCAGCTATTATTTAGATAAACT
>JBILPR010000499.1:0-2748 GCA_044373795.1 Algoriphagus sp.
AAATCATCCCCCATGAGCCATGTCAAAAACTGGAAGGAACCGGTGCTGATGATTCACGGAGATGATGATCGAAACGTTCTTTTCTCAGAAAGCGTGGAACTGGCCGAAGTATTGCGAAAGCAAGGCGTCCATGTAGAGCAATTGGTCTTCCCGGATGAGGTACATTCCTTTCTATTACACCGAAACTGGGTGGCAGCTTTTGAAGCTACTTTCAAATTTATCAACGATCAGGTCCACAATAAATGAAACAATTTCTAGCTTCCTTATTACTCAGTTTAGCTTGCTTTTCCCACACATTTGCACAACAAGATATTCTGTATCATGCTCTGGGCCAAGCATCCCAAAATGGCTTTTCTGGGGTTATTTTGGTAGCTGAGGACGGTAATATCCTGGCGGATAATGCAATGGGGATGAGATCTTTCGAATCTCAAACTCCCCTGACCACTTCTGATATTTTTGAGCTGGCATCTGTTTCCAAGCAATTTACCGCCATGATGGTAATGATGTGCAAAGAGAAAGGAATGCTGGATTTTGATGATTCTGTCTCGCAATACCTTGATATTCCTTATTTGGGAATTACGATTCGGCATTTGCTGACTCATACCAGCGGATTGCCGGATTATCAGGCGATCATGGATGAGCATTGGGACAAAAGCAAAGTTGCCGGCAACCCTGATATTCTGGAATACCTCCGAAAATATCAGCCTCCCATGCTTGCCGCTCCTGGAGAAAAGTATGAATACAGCAATACAGGTTATGTTTTGCTGGCGAGTATCGTCGAAAAAGCTAGTGGCCGGGATTTTATCGAATTGACAAGAGAGTGGATTTTCAAGCCTTTGGGAATGAAAAATACAGACATCCGAACGCTAGAAGAGAAGGCAGCTGTTCCCAATTTTGCCGCAGGCCATCTGAAAGACTCGCTAGGCAATTACATGAACGCCAATAAATTTCACTCCTCTGATTACACTGTTTGGCTGGGAAACCGCAAAGGGCCAGGCCGAGTGAGCAGCAATACGCATGACTTATTGATCTGGGATCAGGCTCTGTATTCGGGGGTGCTGGTTTCGGAAGCGACGTTGGAGGAAGCATTCAAAGCTCAAATACTGAATGATGGTAAAAGAAGCTATTATGGTTTTGGCTGGGATCTCGAACCCAAAAGCCCGTTTGGCAAGATGGTCAGCCATACCGGAGACAATCCCGGCTACAAGACGATCATCGTCCGCTACATTGAGGAAAACCGGACCATTATCATTCTGAACAATAATTCCCATCCCGACCTGATAAAACTGGTGGAAGCCGCAACGCTTTCCTTCGGAAAAAGGTAAGAAAGGCCTAGCCAGAAATAAATTTTACGGAGTGATCAAGTCTGCTAATCCTATCTCCGCTGATGAGTTGAAAGGGAAAACCGCTTTTTCCGGCCAAATCGAGGTACTTCGTCAAAAAATACTTCCTCATTCCGAGGTCGGGATGCTCACGCAAAGGATCCGCTTCCCAAGGCAAATCCGCGTCAGTAATCAGGATTTTTGAATAGATTCTTCTTTCAATTTCCTCCGGAATCCAATCGTGCACTTTGTCAAATTTATGCTCACTCCAGACTTTAATCACGCGTAAGTCGGTATCGACAAAAAGGAATTTACTCGCATTTTGAGCCAATTCATCCTCAAGTGCGATCTGTCCTTTGGCAATCACTGAAAGATCTTCAAAGGCATAAGCCCGATTGAGCTTTTCCAGGTATTCCCTGGCAAACTCCGGAGCCCAAGGTTCACCGAAATGCTTAGCCAAATCCGCTGCCAGCGTACTTTTGCCCGTTGATTCAGGGCCGAGGATCAGGATTCGTTCAGGCTTTTGCATAGGTTCTGGAAGATTTGATCCAGGCTATCAATCCGATTGTAGCGAGGACGGTGAAAAACAGAAACTGAAAAGAAGTTAGAACCAGACCTTTGTAGAAGTAAAGCGGCACAGACACCAAGTCGGTGATAATCCAGAAGATCCAGTTTTCCACCTTCTTTTTAGCCATCAGCCACATTCCCACAAACGCCGAAGCTGTGGTGAAGGAATCCCAATAAGGAACATCGCTATCAGTGAATTGAGTCAATACAACTATCAGAATGAGATAGGATACAAAAAACATGGCCACTGAAATCATCCAGCCTTTGGAATCCAGCCAAGTGACGGGAAGCACTTCTTGATTTCCCTGAGGATGTGTCCAGACAAACCAGCCATAAATTGACATCACGAAATAGTAGGCATTGATACCCATGTCTGCGTAAAGCTTGTATTCAAGGCAAATCCAGACATAAATGAGCGTGGAAACAATGCCGGTCGGGTACACCCAAATATGCTCCCGCATGGAATAAAAGACAGAAGAGATCCCAAAAATCACCGCGACTCCTTCCAGCCAAGTCATATTGTTGATCCCTTCCTGAACTCCCTGAAGCAGCCATTGTAAATCCATCTTCGAAATAAACCAATTTTGAGAGATAAATGGGTCAGTAAATTGTAAATGGTGAGTAGTAAGAAGTACCACTCACTGTTGACTACTTACAAATATTACAACCAAATAACCGATTCCACAGTTACCTGCGTATCTTTGCCAACTATGACTTTGAGCACTTTATCCGCTAAAATCGACATCGACGACCTCGATCCAAAAGAGTACATCATCATCAAAAACGCACGGGTCAACAACCTGAAAAGCCTGAGCGTCGCCATTCCCAGGAATAAATTTGTGGTCATTACCGGACTCTC
>JBILPR010000500.1:0-2747 GCA_044373795.1 Algoriphagus sp.
AAAAAATGATCACCTTCTTCCACTTCAAATGAGTATTTGACAATCTTATCTTTTGGAAATAAATCCATAGTCTGAACCATGATTTTTTTTGATACAGGCTCCTCGACACTAAAATCGTTAAATTCAACTAAGTATTTTTTAGAAATAATTATTTTTTTATCTCTGTTCAATACAAGGAAAAGACTATCTTTTTCATTCTGTTTGAGAGATAAGACAGGATATTTTCCAGGCAGACTTATTTCCTCTGCTAGAAAATACTGAAAGTTTTTTTCATCTTGAAAGATTCTAAAATTCAGACTATCAGGTGCCTCTGTTTTTGTGGACGTTGTTTTAATATTTGCCTCTTGAGCAAAAATTCTTTGATTAAATGCAAATAGAACAGACAATGATATGGCAACTGTTTTTAACAATGAATTCATTTATCTAGCTGCTTGGATAATTCTTTGCCAAGATCCCGATATAAATCTTTGACCATTTTATGTTTTTCAGACTGATATTCCTTCCTTATTAAATTGACTTCCTGAAGTTTATACCCATAATCCTGATCTAACTTATTTCCTGATTGATAAAGACTTTTTATATAATTAAACTTGAAACTATTTTCCTCGATTGTCATCAAATCGTCATAAGGTCCTTTTGCGGAAAATAATTTCGTCAGGACGGGAGCAATTTCAACGAACAAAATCATGAGAGTAACCATCCAGGTCGCCCAACTATTTAAATTACTCAATGCCTGTATTCGCGATAACAGGCCATAAGAAAAGCTTGTTTTAATACTTTCTTTTTCTTCTTGAAAAAGGTCAAACTCAATCCCTTTCTTTTTTTCAACTTTAATTAGGGCCTCGCTGACAGTCGCTTCTTTGGTTTGGTATTCATTAAGAAAATCGTCGTATTTCTTTTTCTTTCTAAGACATTCCTTTCCATTTCCTGCTTTTCCTGTTCCGCAGGTTCCATCACACTCGCATTTATATTCCTGATAATATCTTTCTTTCAAATCGAAATATCCTCTAAGCTCATCGCTTAATTGATTTTTTTCTGAAACAGAGTTACTTAACTTTTCCTGATACTTATTTTCTATGACCAATAAATTATCATTCAATTGCTTATACAGGTTCTGCTCAATTTCTGATTTAAAAATCTGCAGTTCCAAAGGCTTAGCAATTACTACAGCAATAGCAATGGACAAAATCAAACGAGGACTGATTTGAAGTAACTCATTAAAAAAATTCCCTTTTTTCCTCAAAGTAGACACAATGTATCTATCAAGATTGAAAATTATTAGTCCCCAAAAAAATGAGAGTGCCAGAATTGTCCAGGAACCTTTGAAGATAAGACTGAATGCAAAATAAGAGGAAACCATTGCAAGAATAGCAGTAAAAAATACTGACGCACCTATACTGCTATGCTTAATTTTTTCTGAGTCCGGACATTTGTCTAAGACTACCCTACTCACTCCCGAACAAAACAATAAGAAATTAGAAATCCACATTCTTTCTATTAATTTTTATTTTGCCAAATAGCTTTCGAATCCAACAGAGTAATTCACTTTTTAGCTGGAAATTTGATGTTTGAACTATTGGCTTTGAATTAGATCCATCGAGACTACGTGATTTTATGATAAGTCCTTTTTCAGTAAAAGGATATATTTTCAGTTGCTTTTTGAAATTTCTATTAGGAAGCTGAAGTTGAAAATCAAATTGTCTATTTTCCGAGGCGATAAAATTATAAAAGCCAATATTTTTTAAATTACCCAATCCGGCTTCCGATAGACTGGATTGAGACTTACATGACCATTCAACTCTTAGCAAATCTCCTTTATAAACAGCATACACTTCTTCTCTTTTGGAAATTGGATCAATTTTAACATAATCTGATATCTCTCTTTGATAAACCGAAACAAGTAAGTCTAATTGCTCATCATCTAGAGATTTTATGAAAATAGAGAGTGTGTTTTGGTTTTTTGCATTTCTGGAGGTAATTGTAAATAATGTGTCTTTCTCTATTAATATTATAATACTTCCTTCTGCCTCAATTTCAGCATTACCAGGGTTTAAAAGAATTGAATTTGCATTTTCTACTTTCCAGGACAACTCTACCTCCCCGCCTTTAGAAACAAAATACCTGTTTGCGAAGAATTTCATTTTTATTTCCTGAAATGAAAAACTTACCAACAGACTATTATTCATTATTCTCTCAAAATCACTGTGTTTCTGAAAAAGGAGTTGAAAAATGCCTTTATCCAGGTCAGGCAATTTATTGCTTATCAACAGCTTGCTGTCAAAAACAGCAAACTGCTCAAGTTCCTGATCAAAAATGTCCACATCAAACAAACCTACCTTAGAACCTGCCTGAACAAGTCTGTGTAGCAAATTTGCAATTTCAAGAGTTCTATATCCCTTTGGAAGAAAAACGATCAGCTCCAAAAACTTATCCCCCATCTGTGCTTTTAAGATGTTGTTTCCCAGTTCCAAAAACGTTGCGCCGTCAACTAAAAGCTGAGCTTTATGATGAAAATTCATCATTTGTTTATTCAGCTCGATAGGCAAGCCTTCGGGCCAATAACTATAATCGAACATGGTTTCCTTTTATTTAACAGATTTACCCTCTTTGGACATTTCTCTTAATAGACCTCCCTCTAAATCAAGAGACTGGATTAACTCATTTTGATGCTTCTTGGCATTTAACCAGGCAAACTGAATGGCATTGCTGATCGCTGCACCTGACACCTCATATTTTTCGGCAAGTCG
>JBILPR010000501.1:0-2742 GCA_044373795.1 Algoriphagus sp.
TATCTTATCTGATACGTATATCAGGGATTTTAACAGATCTTATTCTCTGAATAAATACAGGCTGAATGCTTTTTTTTCACCTGAAATTAAGATCAGATTCGGGAACTTTGAAAATCCGCTGCAATCCAAAATTGATGTTATTTTAGGCACTGATCTGATTTTATTTAGAGGGTTTTCTCTTTTTTCAGGTATTTCTATACCAATTTCAAACGATCTTGACAGTCGGAAAAAGACAATTACATTGGCTCCGACTTTCTTTGAATATTTTTCGCAGGTTTTTCCCGGCCATTTTATTCAAATTTCCACAGGGTTATTTTTTAATAATCGTTATGGTGTAGATTCTCAATATAAATATTTACATCCTAAAAATAATTGGAGTGTGGGTTTCCGGTACGCACAGACTGGATTTTATTATTTTCCTTCGAGTTCAATCTACATTGATCCCATAGATGATCAATTAGCTCTTTTTGATTTCGAATTCTTTTTTCCCAGGCAGAGAATTAGTACTGTCTTGAAGGCAGGTCAGTTTTTAGAATCCGATAAGGGGGTAAGAGTCGAATTGAATAAACAATATCGAAATATAGAAGTGGGATTTTTCTCATCTTACACTGAATCCGGAAGTAATTCCGGCTTTAGGTTTATGCTGCCCCTGTTTCCCCGAAAGATTATCAGAACAAATTCCTTTGAATTAAGGACCGATGAAGCATTCAGGTGGGAATATGCCTATAGCAATGAAGGTTTAATTGCTGGAAACTTCAACATAGGAAATTCCCTTGCAGAAAAGCTGAGGAGGTTTAACAGTAATTTTTTCAATAATTATTAAAATTCATATGGAGAAATTTAGACTTAAAGTTTTATTTGCAAAGTGGATAGGTAAGTTACCATATCTCCCTGTGTACCTTGTTTTTTTAATTGATTTTTCATTCATGCTTTTTTGCATGATATATTTTTATTTTCTTTTGGAAAGTGTGGCTCCTACTTATATGAGTCTCGATGATAGTATTTTATGGTCATCTTTTATGTTAGGGTTTTTAACGATGTTGATGATCTGGAAAAAAACCTACAGAGGTATTGTAAGGTTCTCTGATGTTTATGAGATTATTAATTTTGGTTTTGTATTTGCAGTTTCAATATTTTTATTTTTAGTTATATATTTATCAGATGTTCTTTTTGAGTTTGATTTGGCCCTTCCTAAATCTTTTATTTTTCTATCTCATGTGGGTTCTTTTGTTTTTCTTATTTTATATCGTTTAACTATTAAGGAAATTTTTTTTAGAATTCAAAAAACAAAAAGCAAATCAATTAATATAATAATATTTGGAGGAGGACAAGGTGGAAGAATGGTGTTTCAGATGTTAAACAGGGAATTGGATTCCAGGTTTAATGTCAGTGGATTTTTTGACGATGACAAAAGTAAAACTGGTAAATTATTATACGGTATTAAGATTCTTTCAGGTGATACCAATCTTGAAAAGTATTTCTCTGAAAAAAATATAGTAGAGTTAATTGTAGCAGCAAAAGAATTAACAAACCGAAGGAAAAAGGAATTATTTGATTTATGTTATAAACATAATGTGAAAGTGCGGTTTTTACCTGCATTAGAAACATACGAAAATAAAAATCTTGAGCTAAGAGATTTGAGAAACATTAAATTGGAAGAACTTCTGGGAAGGGACACGATTGAATTAGATCAAAATCATCTTGTTGACAGTTTTGAAGGTAAAGTTGTTTTGGTCACTGGCGCGGGTGGATCTATTGGCAGTGAACTATGCAGACAAATATCTCAATACCCAATTGCAAAACTTGTTTTGCTGGATATGGCTGAATCAGCCCTTTATGATATAAACCAAGAATTGTTGAGGAAAAACCTTACATTTTTTGTTGAACCTGTGCTTGTTGACATAAGGAACAAAGCCTCAGTAAATAAAATTTTTGCTAAATACAAGCCAAATCTCGTCTTCCATGCGGCTGCCTATAAGCATGTTCCTTTGATGGAATCTTTTCCCAAATTGGCCATTGAGGTTAATATCCTGGGTACCAAAAATATTGCAGACGCTTCTGTGGATTTTATGGTTGAAAAGTTTATTCTCATCAGTACCGACAAAGCTGTAAATCCTACAAATGTAATGGGTGCCAGTAAAAGGATGGCTGAAATATATATTCAATCAAGATTTTACTGCACTACTTCTCCATCTCAAACTCAGTTTATTACTACCCGATTTGGAAATGTACTTGGTTCTAATGGGTCTGTTATTCCTTTGTTTATGAAACAGATTGAATCAGGAGGGCCGGTTACTGTTACTCATAAAGAAATTGAGCGATTTTTTATGACTATCCCTGAAGCATGCAGGCTAGTAATGGAGGCAGGTTCCATGGGAAATGGTGGGGAGATTTACGTTTTTGATATGGGTGATTCTGTTAAAATTTACGATTTGGCTGAAAAAATGATCACTCTTACCGGAAAAATCCCCAATAAAGATATCCACATAGAAATAACCGGTCTTCGTTCGGGAGAAAAATTATACGAGGAATTTATTGGTGTAAGTGAAAAATTTAAATCTACTCATCATCCAAAAATACATATCGTTCAATCTTTTCCTTTAGATTTTCCTGTCATTAACTCAGTAATTATTGAACTTCAATTGGGACTATTAAATAATTCAAGTGAAGACATATTAATAGGAAGAATTAAACAAATTATTCCGGAATTTATTAGCAGTTATTCTAGATTTACAATTTTAG
>JBILPR010000502.1:0-2736 GCA_044373795.1 Algoriphagus sp.
GCCCACCACTCTCTGGTTTCGGCTTTGGTGAAATCAGGAAAAGCGCACCAACCTGGCCAAACCTGAGCTTCGTAATGAACCCCATCCGGATATTTTATAAATAAGTCTTTGTCTTTTCCCTCTTCGTAGGGTAGATATCCTTTGTCCGTTTTGATGCCCGGATCCATGATAACTACGACTTTGAAGCCTAATTCCTTCAATCGGGCAATCATGCTTTTGGCATCTGGAAATTTCTCTCCGTCAAAAGTAAAAACCTTGTAGGCTTCCATGTGATGGATGTCAAGGTAGATTACATCTGCGGGCATGTCTTTGTCGCGGAATGTATTTGCCAGCGTCAAAACCTCCTTATCGGGATAGTAAGAATAACGGCATTGCTGAAATCCCAATGCCCACTTCGGAGGCATTTTCATTTTTCCCGTCAGGTCGGTATAGCTCGAAATAATCCCTGCAACTGTTGGCTCGTAGATGAAATAATAATCCATGTCTCCATCTTCTGCACTGAAATAAATAAATCGATTGTTAGAGGCTCCAAAATTGAAAACAGTCTTGTGCGTATTGTCCATGAAAATCCCGTAAACTCCTTTGGGATGCACGCCTATGTAAAAAGGAATGCTCATGTACAATGGATCGTCGCCAATGCCGTAGGCAAAATAATCAGTGTTCCAATTAGTGTAAGCTTTGCCGTATCGGTCCAGATTTCCTGTTTTTTCGCCTAGTCCGATGAATTTTTCATTCACCTGAACTTGCTTGTAATTAGCGACTTCGGTCCCAATCCAGGAAATGCCTAAAGAATCGTCCGCATTCAACAGGTTACCATTTAAATCAAAAAAACTCAGAGCAAAACTTTTGAGATTTAGTTCAAGCTTGAGTTTTTCGGTTGTGAGGGTGAGATCTTCAAGGGTTTCTGCCAAAGCGAAAGTCCCGGGATTCGGCTTTGCTATGACTGAATAGGGATTTGGATCAAATTCGTCGAATTTACCAGCCTGAATACGAATTATTCCCGAGCCATAAACAGTGATTTTAAATCTGGCAGTTTCGGTAACTCCCTCAATTCCGTCTGGTGATTTTTGCCAGGACAAAACAGCTCCCATTCCCGCTGAACGAGCTGAAGAAGAGTTTTTTTTCGGGGACAAGGATTGGGTATTCATAGGTTTTTCCCTAAGGTTAAGTTTTAGAGGTCTGCTAATTTAGGCACGTTCCGGAATGATAAAAATATGCCGTTGGGTTACCGAATTGGGATTTGCAACCTGCTTAACTAGATAAGGTGGCTTCCGCTTCCATTCAGGCCTATTCAATCGATTGCATCATTTCCCGAAAAATTATTGCTTTTTTTAAGGTATTACAGTCTTACTGAGGATTTTCGGATTAAAAGCTCTGTTTCCAAGACCACCGGGCCTGTTATAGTATCGGGATCAAGTTTCTTTTCGATCATATCCAACAGAATATCCGTTGCCTTTGCACCCATTTTTGAACCGGGCTGAGAAACTGAAGAAAGTGATGGATCTATCATTGTGCAAAACTGCCAGTTACTAAATCCTACAATTCCGACATCCTCGGGGATTTTCAAGCCTTGAGCCTTGCAAGCCAGCATTGCGCCAACAGCGGCCATGTCGTTACTGGCAAAAAATGCATCGGGCCTTACTGAAAATGATTTCAGAATAGTTGACGTGATTTTTTGACTTTCATCATCCGTGCCCACCGAACACTCTACAATGAAATTAGGATTGACCATCAGATTGTTTTTGATTAGCGCATCCTGATATCCTCTTATTCTTTCCCGGCTGATCTTAAGATTTAGCGGACCCGAGAGATGAACGATATTTCGATAGCCCTGCGAAATAAGATGATCAGTGGCATCAAAAGCGCCTTTGTAATCATCTACCATGATACTGATCGCGTGGGGGATTTCGGGAACCCGATCAAAAAACACGATCGGATAACCCTGATTCAGAAGCCTGGAGAAATGATCAAAGTCGGTTGTTTCCTTCGAAAAACTCACTAAAAATCCATCAATCTGGTTAGAAAGCATGGTTTCGATGCCAGACTTCTCCCTGGTCAGTTTTTCATTCGTTTGAGTTAGGATGACATTGTACCCTCTTGAAAAAGCAACTTCCTCGATTCCGCTGATTACCGTAGAAAAGAAAAAATGAACAACCTCCGGAATTATCACACCTATCGTAAAAGACCGACTTTTTCGAAGCGAAAGTGCTATTGCATTTGGTCGGTAGTTTAGTTTTTCAGCAACTTCTTTAACCTTCCTTTTGGTCTCATCACTTATTCCCGGATAGTCTTTCAATGCCCTGGAAACAGTAGAGGCAGAGACGTTCAATTCCAATGCAATGTCTTTGATGGTGGCTTGTCCTATTTTCATGAAATCAAACTTTTTCGAGGGATCTATTACTTTAAGAAACCTGGTATAAAGGATTTAAAGTTTAGTAAATACAGAAGAAATTTTCGAAAAAATAACTTTTTGTGGGAAAGGAAAAAAATATTTTTGGACTGCAAACGAAACCGCAAACGATTGCATTGAAAAAATAGACTGATTGGGTTCTGGGTTCCTTGGTTCAGAAGTCTCGTTTCGATAATATTTGACAGATTTCAGATGAGTGGTAGCCAAGTCTTAGCCAATGGATTTCTTTGAAAAAATAAGCTCGATCAAAATCAATTTGATTTAAGTACACTACTTCCTGATTCCTTGCTTCTGGCTTTTCGAAAAGAAGATGGGCTCAATACATT
>JBILPR010000503.1:0-2731 GCA_044373795.1 Algoriphagus sp.
GTCTGCTTCGTTTGATCCGGTTTCCGGAGAAATTTCTGAGCCGATTAGGGTCGATTTGGATCTTCCAAAAGGAAATTGGAAACCGCTTGAGACGGATGCCGAAAAGGCAATTGATGAGAATGCGGGAAGTTTTTGGACAAGTTCAACCGGTTCGATTTCCCTTGATTTGGGAGAAAGTACTGACCTGAAAGGATTTTCGTATCTGCCGATGCAAGCCCGATATCCGAGTGGATTTATCACCAATTATTCGGTAGAAATCAGCGCGGACGGAAAGTACTGGAAGGAAATCGCAGCCGGAGAATTTTCCAATATTGTCAACAGCCCAATCGAGCAGCAAGTACGATTTGAGTCAGTTTCTGCCAGATTTATCCGCCTCAAAGCGGTGAAAACTGCCGATGGAAAACCTGCTACTTTCGGTGAGATCGGGATTTTGACCCGTTGATCTCGAATAATTTTACATTGATACAGATTCATGGGTTATTGAAATAAAAATCCCTATTTTCTGACTTCAATTGCAAACCACCCAAAATTTGAACCCATGAACAGACGGATAGCACTAAGGCATCTGGCATTGATTTCCGGGGGATTGGTGATGATTCCTTCCTGTGACTTCAGTTCGGATGATATCCTTGCCGCCTACGAAAATCTCAAGGTGACCGCTTCTCAGAAGAAACTTCTGGGGGAAATTTCCAATACCATCATCCCTGCCGGAGAAATCAAAGGTGCACTCGACATCGAGGTGCCAGATTTTATCCTCGTGATGGTCAACGATTGTATGACTTCCGAAAGTCAGACTCAGTTTACAACCGGACTGGCGGCTTTTCCTGATTATGTGAAAAACACAGCCGGAAAGCAGTATGATAAGCTTTCTACCAAAGAGAAGGAAGAATTAATCCTGGCCGGCACCAAGCTGGAAGGTGATGAAAACAAGGCTTTGACCTATTTTCTCAATACCACCAAACGATTTACAATTCAGGGCTACATGGCTTCCGAATACATCCAAAGTGAAATCATGCCTTATTCCCTGATTCCAGGAGAATACAATGGCGCAGTACTCATCTCAGATCTTCAAAAACCAAGAATCAATGGCTAATCTTAATATTCGCAGTCAACAAGAGCGAACCTACGAGGCCATTGTGATTGGTTCCGGAATCAGCGGAGCTTGGGCTGCAAAAGAATTGTGTGACTTAGGAGTGAAAACATTAATGCTCGAGCGTGGCAGAAACGTGGAGCATAACAAGGATTACCCGACGACCAATATGCTTCCTTATGAGTTTGAGCATAGAGGTCAGGTACCCCAAAAGATTCAGGATGAAAATCCGGTTGTAAGTAAATGCTATGCTTTCAGGGAAGATGCGATGCACTTTTTTGTGAAAGACAAAGAGCATCCTTATGTACAGGAAAAGCCATTTGACTGGATCAGAGGCTATCAGGTTGGGGGCAAATCCCTGCTTTGGGCAAGACAGGTTCAGCGCTGGTCAGAGTATGATTTTGAAGGGCCGGCAAGAGATGGATTTGCGGTCGATTGGCCGATTCGATACAAGGATCTGGAATCTTGGTATAGTCATGTGGAGAAATTCGCAGGCGTATCTGGAAACAAAGACGGAATAAAGACTTTGCCGGATGGTGAGTTTTTGCCGGGCTACGAACTGAACGTGGTGGAGAAATACTTTCAGGAGAAGCTGAAGGAAAATTATGGAGGCAGTCGCCACATGATCTCTTCCCGATGTGCTCATATCAATGGAAATCTGGAGCATTTTGCGCAGCAAGGACGCGGACAATGCCAAAACAGAAACCTCTGTCAGAGAGGCTGTCCTTTCGGAGGATATTTCAGTTCCAATTCATCGACGATTCCATGGGCATTGAAGACGGGAAATCTGACTCTTCGTCCTGATGCGGTGGTTCACTCGATCATGTACGATGAGGAAAAAGGATTGGCAACAGGCGTAAGGGTCATCGATGCTACCACGAAGGAAATGGAGGAATTTTACGCTCCGGTTATTTTCCTGAATGCCGCAGCCCTGAACTCAAACCTGATTCTCCTCAATTCCACTTCCAATAGATTCCCGAGCGGGATGGGAAATGACAGCGGATTGCTTGGTAAATATGTAGCATTTCATAACTATCGCGCAGGTGTTTCGGCTGAATACGAAGGATATTCTGAATACACGACTTCCGGTGGAAGACCCACAAGCGGCTATTTCCCGAGATTCAGAAATGTTGAAAAGCAGGAAACCGATTTCCTTCGAGGATATGCGGCAGGATTTTCCGCAGGAAGAGGAGCGAGATCTGAAACGGATGCGATCGGAATGGACTTGAAAAACAACCTTCTGAATCCGGATAAGTATGGTCCTTGGTATGTAGGTTCGCACATGATGGGAGAGACGATTCCGAAGGAGACCAATTATGTGGCCCTGGATACCAATCTCAAAGATCCATTTGGAATGCCTCAGCTGAAAATCAACATCTCATACGACGACAACGATGAGAAAATGATCAAGGATTACCTGGAGCAGATGACCGAAATGTTTGAAAAAGCCGGTTTCACCAATATTCAAACCCGCGATGATAAACGTGCACCGGGACTGGATATCCACGAAATGGGCGGAGTCAGAATGGGTCGCGATCCAAAGACCTCCCTTCTGAATGGGAACCATCAGTTGCACTCTGTGCCAAACGTGTATGTTACAGACGGTTCTTCGATGACTTCCACTTCCACCCAGAATCCATC
>JBILPR010000504.1:0-2720 GCA_044373795.1 Algoriphagus sp.
AGAAAAGGCACTCTTTGCGCAATGGATCAAATCCAATCTGCCTTTCGAAACTCGGGTTGCAACTCTTCCTGCCACTGATTCTCTTCGAATGTTGGCAGCAAATTTCCTGAAACCCACTCCTTTGGAAGAGACTTTTGATTTCTCCAAAGCAGATTCCGAGACTATCGAGAAACTCAACAACGAGTACCGGGTCCTAACTCCTGTTTCCAGAGATTCTCCGGCCCTTGATGTCACGCTATTCAGTAAGGCGAATTATACGAGTGCCTCATTGGAGGAAATGCTGGAAGTGAGCGAACAGATCGTTTCCCTGAATCTTGCGAAGATGCCTGTCACGGATGCTGAGTTGAAGACGGTAGCCCAATTCAAAAACCTTAACCGACTCAACCTGAATTTCACAGAAATCACCGGTAAGGGACTGGATCAGTTGAAATCCCTTAAAAAGCTCCGACATCTTTCGCTTTCCGGCACGTCCGTGAATTATGCTTCCCTGCAGTCCGTGATGAAAGACTTTTCAACCCTCCGTTCATTGACTGTCTGGGATACGCCCATCACTCCGGCGGAAGTTGATAACCTGCGGAAAGAGTATGCGGGAATTAGCCTTGTTTCAGGCAGGGTAGAAACTGCGGAAGATATCCTCCAACTCAATCTTCCCCAGTTGGCGAACAGTTCGAATATCTTCAGGGATTCAATGGTCTTGGAATTGGGACATCCCATCCGTGATGTGGAGATCCGGTTTTCGCTGGACGGGACCGAACCCGACCGGGAAAACTCTCCCGAGTTTATAGTGGGAGAGACCGTCCTGAAGGAAGGTAAATTGGTCAAAGCACGAGCTTATAAGGAAGGCTGGCTGGCAAGTGAAGTGAGTGCTTTCGATGTGTATCAAAACCGGCATTTGCCGGATACAGTTGTGTTGCTTTCCCGCCTGAATAGAGTGCATCCCGCCAACGGTGCTCAGACTTTCTTCGATGGTGAAATGGGTAAATTCAACGCCAACAGTCCGGCATGGGCAAACAACTGGGCTGGTTTCATTCGAAATGACATGGAGCTTTTGCTGGAATACGACGCTCCGGTTTCTGTAGGCAAACTTGGAATGCGAATTCTGGTAGAGCCGTCCAACGTGATTTTCCCGCCTTCCTCTCTGGAAATCTGGGGAGGAAATGACCCCAACGCCTTGAAGCTTATCGGTAAAATGACCCCAAAGCAACCTACCCAGGAAGGGAAACCCTATATAGAACTGATTTCCTTTGATGTGAAACCTTTCGAAGGAAAATTCTTCAAGGTGGTCGCTAAGCCCGTGGAAAAAATCCCAGTTTGGAGTAGAAGAAAAGGGGGATCCGGATTACTCCTGGTTGATGAGATGTTCGTGAATTGAAAAAGTAAGTATCTGACTTTTCCCTTTTAATGTTCTCTTTGTGTAAAACAAAAAATTCCGGTCTGGATTTACCAGACCGGAATTCTAAAGTTTGAAGTTCTGAGAATAATCTGTGGACTGTTGACAGTCGTCTGTGGTCATTGAAACAATATTGTGTACATCCGCTTTTCTACCTGTAGGGATTCAAATTGACCCTAAGAGTGGTAAACTCAAGAATTGAGGCTACTTCGGTCATCCGTCTTCGGTCTTCCGTCCACCCAAGCAAAGAAAATAATATCACTGGCAACTTTGCTGATAATCATATAACAAAATCATCTTCCCAGAGTCTGAACCCACCTATCAATGCATTCTGATTGGTTCCCAAGCGGCAACCTGCCGGTATTTCAGTTAATAATTTTGAGTTGCCTCCCCCGAGGACGATGTCTTCCGGTTGAAAAGCGTGAGAAAAGTTAGCGATGCACTCACTCACATTTTTCTCCCATTTGACCGAACCATACTTCTGAAGAAAATCTTTGCTTAAATGCGTTTCAAAAGTCCCTTTCTTGTAAGGAAGATGGGCAGCTTCCATCGGGATGATCAGTTTATGATAAACCAAGGCAGTCCCCAAACCGGTACCCAATCCCAGAAAAAGCAAGTTTTTACCAGCATAGCTTCCCAAGGCCTGCATGGCAGCATCGTTGATGATCTTGATCGGACAGCCAAAAGCAGCTTCAAAGTCGAAACTAGTCCAGCCTGTTCCCAGATTTCTGGGCTCATTTACGATTTTGTTGTTTTTCACCACACCCGGAAAACCCATCGTAATGGCTTCATACTTCCAGTTTTTGGCGTTTTCCTTTACCAGGTTCACCATTTCTTCAGGAGAAAAATTGGCACCTGACGGAATTTTAATCCGTTCCGGCTGACCTGTTGCCAGGATTTTGATATTTGAACCGCCGATATCTATTACTAATACATTCATAATTTCTTTTTCAAGTTGGTCTTCTAGATTGCATCAAATCACTTTCTCATTCAAAATTTCCAATCTATTTATTAATCAAGTTGTTATCATTTTTGATGGCAAATGATTAACAAAGATTGCTCAAATAGATTCAAAACAAGAAAAATTAACTGGTCTATTCGATCAAAAAGTTAAAAAAAAAGAGTTGGGTAAACGGTGCTGTGATTTGTTTAAAAAATAGGTGATTTATTCAGAGTTTTTCATCGGATTAAGAGTTTAGGGAGTTTTGGTGCAGCTGGACTAAAATTCAAGATCAATTAATTAGTTTAAATCAAACTCCAAGTAAAATTGACGCATCTATATCCAGTTTTCTGGATATTTACCGAGCCACTTTTAAGGCAGGCTCACTTT
>JBILPR010000505.1:0-2716 GCA_044373795.1 Algoriphagus sp.
TTATTAACTCAATAGATTCTCAATATGTAAATATGTTGCGGGGTAAGTTGATTCATTTTAATTTGGATCAATCTGAATTACCGGCGGCGACTGGGGATTTAATGAAAGTCAGGCAATGAAAACCTAACAGCTCTCTCGATTGGTCCCAAATTTAAGCTAGGTTTTAGATTTGAAAATCAAACATGGAGGATGTCCAAATTTATTTAGTGAGATTGAAAAATCTGGTTTTTCTTAGTAAATCAGTTAACTAAGATAAATGTATATGGTTGTTAATGCAATATGGGTTATCTACTCCTGATAAACCTACATTATCAATAGAAAAATATGATAAAACTTGACATTGAAAGTTTTTGATATGCAAAGATTACTCAATTTAATATGTTAGATTCTTCTTTGATTTTAGCCCAATATTGATTGGGACTTAAACTCAATTCTTTTTTAAAAGCGTTAAGAAAAGTATGTCTGGAATTAAAACCACTTTCAATTGATAATGATTCAATTGTGAACTCGATTAAAAAACCATTTTCTATCTTCTCTTTAGCAAATTCCACTCTTCGTTCATTTATTAATTCTTTAAATGTTCTTTCAAAAGTCAAATTTAAAATATAAGGAAGCAATCGCAATGGCAGATCTGCTTCTATCGAAAATTCTTTTGCAGTTATGTTCTTAATTAAGAATACTTTCTTTTCATCCAAAACATGATTCAGCCTGGATTCTACTTCTAATTTATTTAAACCAGTATCTTCCCAGTCTAATGGATAATTGCTAAAAGGATTTAAAGTTGATGATTGGAGATCTATTTCAGTATTTAAAGATTCTTTATCTGAATTTGTATTGAAACCAAACTCTATCTTTAAAAACAAATAAATATTATAGATAAGTATGGTAGAAACTAAAATATAAACTGAAAAATTTGTATCGCTAAAGAATTTTATTTCTGTGAAATAAAATTGAATATTCCTAAAAAATATCATGATGTGACAGGCGCACACAATTGTTGTAGCTACTAAAGTTCCGAATAATACATTATTAAATTTTTCACTTTTAAACTTATTCAATATCTCACTTGGCAAATTAAAAAATAATATTATTGATTTTGTAAAATAATAAATCATTAATATAAAACAGATTATTCTAGACCAATTCCCAGGAATAAATCCTGAAGCATGGCTGATTAAATCAGATATCGAAGGAAAGTATTTATTAATTAGTACAATTTTATCTTCTTTGGGAAGTAAGTAAAAAGGAATCAAATCTATAAAACGTAAAATTGCTGGTATTAAATGGATGATATCCTTCTTTCCAAAATAGTTTTCACCAGTTGAGATACTCCTTACTGAAAAATAAAACAAGGGAACTAATATGAAATTTAAAGGACTGAGGGTCAGTAAAAGATGGGGGTAACTACGCAGTAGAGAAAAGTCATATAAAAATGAACCCGCTAAAAAATAAACTGTCATTGCTAATAAATTAGCCCCTAAATATTTGAGGTATCTGGATATATTATAACCTTTGAATGAAAGTAGTAAAGCATTTAGACTTAATATGGACAATAAAATAATTTGAAATAAATTAAAGTAGTACATAAATAAATGCTTTTTTTAGGATTATCCCCAGTGATCACAGTAGGGAAATTTAATTTGGTTTTTGTGCTGTAAGATAGACTACTGAAGTTTGCTAAAACTGAAATCAAACTGACTTTTAGGCCGTCAAATTAAGCTGCCGCTAAGAAAGCGGATAATCATGATTTATTTTAGAAAACTTAAAATTATTCTTAGAAAAAAGCTTATTTGAGCGGTTTTAATTATAAAACAAATTTTTTTTAATCTTTGATACTATTTATTTCAACAGTTACACCATTGCATAAGGCTTTTCAAAATATAACATTTAAAAGCTATTTAAAAATCGATCAATCATGATATGACGCATATTCAAAAAAATAAAAATGAATGGAAATTATTTGTTAATAAAGTGTGCTATTTTGATTTTTAGGGATACATAGCTACGAAAAACATGTTGAGGAAAGTTTTCTGCTTTGTTAATTTGAAGGATGGCAGGAGAATTCCATGTTTTGGATCATATTTTCGGACATAATAGATTTCCAAACGTTTGGATCTACCAAGAATTTAAGGATGAAAAAACCTTGATCCGGCTTCGATTTCCTTATCCATGGTCTGTTGACGAAGGTAAACAGTTTCATTTCTTATCCCCAATCGGGAATCCTTATAGATTCCTCATTTATTGATTCTGCACTTTTTTCTTAGGCTAAAACTTTGGCTGGGCGTTAAGTATCCAAAGCGCATTTATAGTGAAGAGTCAGAGATATGGGCTAGGGGCCTGGTCGCCGCCGTTCCGATACCTATACCTGTATGTGCCTGCCCCCTGCATTCCTGCGCTCGGCTTGCTGAAGCGACTTCCCCTCTGCATTCACTGAAGCTTTCCGTCTCAAGTTGGGAGATGCGGGTTGGCTGGAGACTTTAGGTTGTCCAACTGATCCCGAGCCTGGAATAGCTGATGCTTGATTTGGAGTGGATGTCTTTTCGATTTCCCACCGATGCGATAAGAACAGAATATTTCAGGGCGATGGAGTCTTGTTTTCTCCTGTCCGGCCTCTGTTCAAAACCAAGAGTATTGATGTGCTCTGCGATCAGTTTCGTGCTCCTGATTTGACTGAGTCGGGCTGGACTTTCAGGTTCGATTTGGTGCTTTTTTATAG
>JBILPR010000506.1:0-2713 GCA_044373795.1 Algoriphagus sp.
CACCGGTAATCATCTTCATTTGACTGCGCTCCAGTACATCAGCTGATGTAAGACGAAGCATTTCTAAACTTAATTTTTTCATGTTTTTTAAAAATTTATAGATAATTAAAAACTCCAGACATTTGGGTCACCAAGAGCATGTGACCATTCATCGCGATCGAATATTTTAAGTGCCATTTAGGGAGCATTTTCTCAGTTTCTATACTAATACATATTTCAAATCCTCCACCGAGTATCCCCCGGGCATCTCATAGCCATTGATAAAAATGGTTGGGGTATGGGTGATGTTCTCTGCGATACACCACGCCTCCATGGCTTTGACGGAATCTCCCTGTTTTTCCGGTTCGCTATTTAAAGGGTGTTTTTCTGCAAAAACAGCATAGTCTTTTACTTCGGGTAGGTACCAATCATCCAAGGCGAGTCTCGTATGATCTGTGTTCCCTTTGGAGGCAATTCCCATCAAATGGCTGATGGTTTTTAGTTTTTCCGTATCTCCACCACCGAGATGGAACATGATCTGCAGATCAATATTCCCCTCTTCGAACAATTGCTCCAAAACAGGATGGGCACCGGCACATGGTCCACAATATGGACTACAAACTTTTAGGACATGGTGTTTTGGTGATCCACCTTTCAAGAAAATCCCCATCCCTTCAGGTTTTGTATTGAGCTTTCGGGAACCGGACAATAAATAATCAAATACATCTCTGTTCGACATGAATTTGGCCAATTTACTTTTGGCTCCTTGCAGGTCGCTTTTTGCAAGGAAGTAAGGCTTTAGCTTCATCCATCCAAATACACTTGCAAAAAAAAGGAATGAAAAAATACTTAGCTCGTTTGAGTCCGGGAGGTCAAAATTTACCAAAAGGAACTGGCCGACAACAAACTCCAAAACAAGAATCCCTGATATCCACAAGCACAGCACACACCATTTTTTTATTTTTATGCCTTGATAGTAAAGGGAAATGGGTACAATCACCAAGCTTGCAAAACTTAAAAGCTGCATTAACTGCAAGGCTGAACCAGAAAATGAGGATATCATCAACAAGGAAATCCCTGAGAAAAAATAAGCGAATGCCAGGCTACTGAGACTGATTGATCCTCCAAGTGAAAAAGAATCCAAAACCGTATTGCAGTCTACACTTTTTCCCCCTGAGCAGAATTCCTTGATCACTGAATTATTCTTATCCACCTCGGTCCATAATAAGATGGCTGAAATAGCAAGTCCCACCAATTTTAAAAAGAATAGTGACGAAACGCCAATCAAACTGGACAAACTACCTTCGTAATCTACCGAAATTCCTACAACCCACAGAATCCCAACTGCGCCCAATAGGATTAATAAAGACCGGTATATCAAGAATTCTTTCCTTCTACCCTCATATCCGGGCTCTGATGAATTTTCTCCTTTTTCAACAAGAAGGGCCACGCCTGTCCACTTGGTTATAAATTCATCTCTTGGGATTTTGGTAGTTCCACCCTTTGTATCAATATAGTTTACACTATCCTTAGAAACCCAGGATATGCTACTGAAATACGGATGGGCGTTCCCTTTCATCTGAACCACACATGGTAAAGGAATCTGATCGAGCTTATCCTCCCCAATCTGAACTGCCAGGCTGTCTACTTTATATTTGCCCAAGGTATCGGAAATGGACAGCAGGCTCTCCTGCTCAGGATGTGAGTCCAATATCTCCCTGAGATAATCGCTGGAGTGGGGAATCCCAAGCAATCCTAGAATTTTCTTTGTGATTTGAAAAGAATTATCCATTCATATAAAAATTAAACTTCCGGTGTTTCAACAATTCCTTAAACCTAAAAGATAAATTCTTAAAACCAAAATTATCGTTAAGGGGTAATCCCTAATTAACAATAAATTGTATCTTCCTTATACAGAGAAACAAAACTAAATTCTGAATAATCACCCCCCCCTCTTAAAACAAACTAAATTTTGTTGATACTTACATTTACAGAATTAAAATTTTATTTCATCTTTTTAATAAAATTTTAGGATTCAATTTTTGATACTTGAAAAAAATAGTTGGATTTCATGTCATGGATAGCTATCGAATAGATTCTGATAACATATAAGATCTTAGGACTTCAAGTCAGAAAGATTTGAATTGCCTACCAAAAGGATAAAACAAATCGGGTAAAATCAGTAGGGGGCAAAATGATCAGAAATCGAGCCTGCCTGAGGCAGACAGGAATGACCCAAGGCGACACACAGAGATGTGATGATAAGCCATGCAAGATTCCACCTAAGGGACGGTAGTCAGGTATGACCTTAAAAAGTCAAATTATAAACAGATGAAATCGAGCATGACGGGTTCGTCACACACTGGAATGATTATCAACCATGCGAGATTCCATCTGACCATAAAAAACAAATTATAAACAGATGAAACATCTATGCCTTTCATTTATTTACAAGGACAGGAAGATTCCAAACCCAAAAAGGTTTTTAAATGTCGTCAACTTGAGCAAATCCGAAAGGTCAAAAAAATACCCCGAAAACATCCGGGGTAAAATCTTACAGAATATACTGGCTTAAATCCCGGTTTTTCACCAGTGTCCTGAGCAGCCTCTCCTCCACCATCTGTTTTGTTACCATGATCTTGGAGTTCGCCTGAATCACATCCGGCACCTCGAACAGGTAATTATTCAGCAATGACTCATCACCGTAAGAAAAGGACACTATTCGGATTTTGGA
>JBILPR010000507.1:0-2704 GCA_044373795.1 Algoriphagus sp.
CATGGTGTTGATGACTTCTTCACCGAAGAAGAATTTATACAAGATATTGACGCCACCTAAGGCTGCGACGATCTGGGGAATGACAATAAACATGTTGAAAATCCCCATGTAAACGCCCATTTTCTTTGGCTCTACCGAACTGGAAAGCATCGCATAAGGCATGGAAAGAATGCTTGCCCAGGCAATCCCAACCAATGAGAAGCAGATGTGGAGCATCCAAGGCTCAGTGATATAATAGATCAGGATGAATCCAATTCCCCCGATAATCAAACTGACCATGTGCAGGAGTTTTCGATTAATCTTCAGCCGACTGGTGAAAAAAGCAAGTATCAGCGCATACACCATCGAGACCAATCCATAAGTTCCGAGGTAATTTCCTACGCTGTCCGCCGCGTCATTGTATGCTGCTGAACTTGTATCCGTCGCCCCAAATACATGTTCTGTGATCGCCGGAGTAGCAAAACTCCACATCGTAAAAAAGGCAAACCAGGAGAAAAACTGAACCACGCCCAATTGCTGCATCACTTTTGGCATGCCCACAATATTTTTTGCAATCTCACTCATTCCGGAGAAAGCCCCTTTTTTTGCTGCCTTTTCCCGCTCAAATTCCTCAATATCTTCAGGAGGATATTCCTCTGTTCTGAGGATGGTGTACAGGATAGAAGAGAATAAAACAAAAGCCCCGATCGCAAATGCATAACGGACAGAATCAGGGACTACACCATCTGGAGCGGTATTTGGTACTCCAATCTGAGTCATCAGCCACGGAAGATTGGAGGCTATCCACGTTCCGATGCCGATGATCAAAGTCTGAACGACAAATCCATAAGAGCGCTGGGAATCCGGAAGTTTATCTGCAACCAACGCACGAAATGGCTCCATGCTAATGTTGATCGACGCATCCAATATCCAAAGAGAACCGGCTGCCATCCAAAGTACCGAAGAGTAGGGGGCGAAGAATAAGGCGATTGTGCTGAGAACTGCTCCGATGAAAAAGAATGGTTTTCTCCTCCCGAATTTTGGATGCCAGGTACGATCGCTCAGATATCCCACAATGGGCTGTATCAATAACCCGGTAAGCGGAGCTGCGATCCAAAGGAATGGAATAGCATCTTTATCAGCTCCAAGCGTTTGAAAGATTCTGGACATGAAACCGCCTTGAAGGGCAAATCCGAACTGAATCCCCAGAAATCCGAAACTCATATTCCAGATTTGCCAAAAACTCAATTCCTTCTTTTTTAAAGTCATTTTGGGTTAATTTAAAATATGCTGGTTGGCAAGACTTATTAATAGATTCCGGAGATTTCTATTATCCACGAACTGTTTGGATACTCAAAATAGGAAAGTCCGGAAATAGATAAGAACGAATGCTCGACTTCCGGCAGTGGATCAAACTCCGTCAATCTTCCGAGGAATGCATAATTTTCTTTTTTCAGAGGGATAGACTTCCCTTTGATTTTGACAGTCTCAGTTTTAAATCCATGAAGGTAGATTCTGAGGGATTCGTATTCGCTAACAAATGAACCTTCGGCTTCCTCCAAGATGAATTTCTTTTCCTCAGGAAAATAACTGAACTCTCTTTTTAAGAATTTATCTTTCTGATAAGCCAGACTATTTCCGTCATCTTCATAATGAATAAAAGAGGATTCACCGACACCGGCATAGAGATGGATTTGCAGGACTCCGTCATGTTTTTCTCCAGTATGCGACACCTCGGATTGAGTGGTGAAAATACTTCCTCCTTTCACAAAAACAGGAAGATAATTTAGCGGGCAATCGGCGTAAATACTTTTCAAACCGGGTTGAAATCCGTCAGTATACAGGTTGTACCAGGTTCCTTCAGGCAGATAAACCTTTACAATTTCCTTGTAACTTTCCACCGGGGCTACCAGGAAAGTATCGCAGAAAAGGTATTGGTTTTGGTAGAGTGATTTGTAAACGTTTTGGTCATTTGGAAAGTCAATCGCCAAACTAGACACGATTGGAAGTCCAGTTTTAGTTGATCTGAAGAAAGAGCTGTAGATCGTAGGCAAAATCTTGTATCGGAGCTTCATGTAGTTCCGGGAGATTTCTTCTACCTCCTCTCCAAAAGCCCAAGGCTCAGCATCATTGCTATTGATCATCGAGTGAGCTCTGAACAAAGGTGAGAATGCGCCAATGCTCATCCAGCGGGCAAAAAGTGACTTGCTTGCCTCTCCCGCAAATCCACCGATATCGTATCCAGCAAAGGCCACTCCGCTCAATCCTAAACTATTGATAAGACGGATCCCGGCCATCATATGATCTTCGCTTGCGACATTGTCACCCGTCCATGCAGCAGCATATCGCTGGACTCCTGCAAAACCAGATCGGGTGAGCACGAACGGTCTTTCGTCGTTTCTTTGGAGGGCCGAACCTTCCATCGCTGCTCTCGCCATCTGCATGCCGTAGATATTCCGGGCTTTGCGATGAGAAGCGGTATTTCCGTCAAAATCAAACTCAATCAAATTTGGTGTAAACTGACCCCAAGATGCGGGTTCGTTCATATCAGTCCAGAAGCCATCCACTCCGGCTTCGGTGTAAAAAGCCATTTTTTCTGCCCACCACTCTCTGGTTTCGGCTTTGGTGAAATCAGGAAAAGCGCACCAACCTGGCCAAACCTGAGCTTCGTAATGAACCCCATCCGGATATTTTATAAATAAGTCTTTGTCTTTTCCCTCTTCGT
>JBILPR010000508.1:0-2702 GCA_044373795.1 Algoriphagus sp.
TAGCACAATGGATCATTCCAAAATGGACTCTGGTGATATGAAGCATGAGAAAATGGGAAAGGAAAAAATAGATTCTACAAAAAGGGACCAGAAGATGGTGGATCATTCCAAAATGAATTCCGGAACTGGGGATTCCACCATAATAGATCACAGCACCATGGACCACAGCATGCCCCAAAATCCTGGGAAAATGGTAACTCTCAATTATAACATGCTGAAATCTCCTGTCAAAACCACGCTTCCTGAAGGCCCGATTCGCACACTGGAGTTCGAGCTTACCGGGAATATGAATCGCTTTGTATGGACGCTCGACAATAAGACTATTTCTGAAAGTGACAAAATCCTCATTAAACAAGGGGAAAACATCCGGATCATCCTGAAGAATAACTCTATGATGCGCCATCCAATGCACTTGCACGGACATTTTTTCCGAATCGTCAATGAAATGGAAGAATATTCACCCTTGAAAAATGTCTTGGATATCATGCCGATGGAGACTGATACGATCGAATTCAACGCTTCTGAAGAATATGGGGATTGGTTTTTTCACTGCCATATCCTCTACCATATGATGGCCGGAATGGGTCGTATTTTTTCCTATGAAAACACACCTCCAAATCCGCAGCTTCCTGATCCTCGCTATGCTTTGAAGAAGGTTTACGCAGATGATCGTCGATTTTATCTGGGAGCAGAAGTCGGATTGGAAAGCAACGGTTCGGATGGCGAAGTCACGCTGATGAACACGCGATGGATGATGCAAACAGAATGGAGAGTTGGTCTGAACGCCAAAGCCGGATATGAAACGGAAAGTCATTTTGGAAGGCTTTTGGGCAGAAATCAGTTTGCTTTTGCCTACGTCGGATGGGATTTCAGATATCGGGAAGGTGGGCAAAATGAGGTAAGTATTTTCGGCCAAACCAATACAAAAGACGACAGAAATGTATTCCATGTCGGTTTTCAGTACACAGCACCTTGGTTTATAGTGGCTGATTTGAAAGTGGATCACACGGGATATGTCAGACTTCAGTTGAGCCGACATGATATTCCGATCACGAAGCGGGCAAGACTTTGGGGAATGGTCAATTCGGATCTGGAATATGCATTTGGCGCACGCTATATCCTCACCAAGTATATCTCAGCATCCTCACATTATGATAGCGACATGGGATTGGGAATCGGGGCAGTTTTTACTTACTGAGGAAATGATTTGAGGATTAATAGGTTATTAGTCCCGTCAGGGATGACCGATTAGTTAACCAGAGGTTTTTCCTCTGGAGTTAAAGTGACCAGAGGTTACTTTTTCTGGACCAAGCATATGGTAAAATCAGAAAAGTCCCATCGGGACGAGCGATTTAGCAATTAATCAGATCGAACTGAAAAAGTGAAAGGCATGAATCTTATCTTTCGCCTCTCAACAAAACACATGAAATCAATCCAAACCCTGATCTTTCTTCTAGGATTCATTCTAATTTCAGGCACGTTGTCAGCTCAGCAAAATCCGGTCATGCTTCCTGTGGTTAACTCCAAAATCAACGGGATCAATATTTTTGGAAAACCCGTTGACAATCAGACCAGATGCGTGCATTGGCATTCGCAGTTGGATGTAATCGCCATCAAATTCAAATGCTGCGATAAATATTACCCTTGTTTCAGTTGCCATGAGGAGACTACTGATCACAAGCCTGAGGTTTGGCCCAGAGCTGAATTTGATACAAAGGCTATCCTTTGCGGCGTCTGCGGGACGGAATTGACCATCAATGAATACATGGGAAGCGATAACACGTGCCCCAAATGCCAGGCAGCTTTCAATCCAAGTTGCAGCAAGCACTATCATCTGTATTTTGAAACTGAGGCGAAAGGGGATTTGAGATAAGAGTGTGTGATATAAGCTATGTGATGCATGATTTTCCAAAAATCTTACATCACATAGCTAAAATCTTTATCTCCAAAATCCAATATTCAAAGCGTCAACCTCACCCCCAAAAACCCTCTGATCCCCTGGTTTGGAGCAAAAACATAAGTTGGATCAAAAGTCAGCGCATTGGGATTTTCGGGAGTAGAAACTACCGAACCGTCCGGCGCGAAAACAACACCCTTGTCAAAAGGATCAAAAGAGCGGGCAATGCTGTTTGCCGGAGGAGCGAAATTCAGCAGGTTTTTTACACCTCCATAGACTTCCCATTTACTTCCCAGCTTCTTGGTCAACTGAATATTCTGGATGCTCCACCAAGGCGAATATGCTGCCCGATCGTCCAATTCACCCAAAAGCGGTAATCGCATCGGACTGTAGACATTTCCAGTGTAATCCACCGACAAACCCATTCTGATAAACTCATATCCGATTGACCAAACTCCGGAAAAATGCTCCGTCAGCAATTGTTGGGTTTTGATTCCCTCCTCTTCGATGCTCACATCCATTAGCGTAGCTCCTGCATTCGCCGTAAATCCATTTGCCCAGGCAGCATCTATGTTCAAGGAAATACCTTTAGAAACTGCCGATCCATCCAGATTTGAGTAAATGATCTGATTTGGATTGGTTTCATAATCCGGGATAATTCGGTTCGTGAAATAGGTATAGAAAGCACTCGCATCAAAACCTATAAAAGTGCCTCCATCCGTATAGATCTTTTTGACCAGGTTGGCGTTCATATTCCAGCTTTGCTCGGGTTTCAGTTCCTCGGTGAAAATTACCTCTCTCGCTC
>JBILPR010000161.1:0-9463 GCA_044373795.1 Algoriphagus sp.
TGGGTTGAGAAAACCTATCAGACAGATGGCCAGTCATAGTTAACGATGTTGGATATCGATGAAACCTGTTCTAAAAAATGGCTTCCAATGTGACCGTAGCCGTCGATAAGGAAAATAGGAAGTCGTGTATGCGGTCCCGGGAAAAGGAGCAGAAACTATTGATGCCGTGGCTATACACCTACAAGATAACGGATGTAAAAAACCCAGATCAAGCGGGCCTGTATCAATGGGTAGTCTGCTTTCATCTAGTATCCTGCATAACTTCAAGAAGGCCTCCATCACGTTCGATAAATTCGACGTGGTCAAACTGATCAAAGAAGGAATGGATAAGATGAGAAATTCGTGCGAGAGGAATTCGAGATCGTCAAAGGCTACAAGTACACCTTAGTAAAGAACAACAAAACCTCAGCTAACAGCCCAAAGAAGCCAAATACAACATAATCGAATTGATGCCCACCATAGCTAATACATATTTAAAGAACTATTCGCTAAGTTTTGGTCCTTCAAGAAAAAGAAGGGCCTAGAGCTCATCTCTACTATTGAGGTGATCTTGTTGAAGAATCCAAGATATTACCATTCCAGCCGGCGGCTAAAACATCGATAAATCATTGGGTAGGGATAGTCAGCTATTCTGAAACCAACCATAATAATGGAATACTGGAAAGAATAAACACAAAGATTCAACGGGCCAAGAAAAGGGCTAGTGGATCCCGTAATATCAACAATTTTGTCAATATATTTGTTTAATAGTTGAATTATTAAATTAGATCGCCCCTGGTATTCCATTTAGAACCTTTAAAATGGGCTTTGGAAACTTATGGGTTTTCAACTCATCTTGAAAATAAAAATTATCTCCTATTTTATAAAGCGACCATCAATTCTAATTTTTTCTCTTCACCCTGAATAAAAAATTTAGAGTTATTTCAATTTGAATATGATCAATCCATTAAGACACTTTTAAACTTTTTCCGGTTTGAAAATGCAATTCCGGTACCTTTAATAATGACCTCAAGTGGGTTTTCAGCAACATTAATAGTTAGTTTAGTTTTCACCCCCAATCGTTTGTCCAGGCCTCTGATAAGAGCTCCTCCTCCTGATAAATGTATACCACTTTTATAAAGATCAGCGGCAATTTCCGGTGGAGCATTCTCAAGAGCTTTTAAGATAGCATCTTCAATCTTGGTGATTGATTTATCAAGAGCAAAGGCAATTTCAGAATAATGAACTTTGATAACTTTTGGAATTCCTGTCAATAAATCTCTGCCAACAACATCATAATCTTCAGGCCCTTCATCCAGCTCATTCAAAGCTGATCCAATTGTTTTTTTAATATTTTCTGCAGTATTTTCTCCGATTAGCAAATTGTACTGTTTCTTAATATAATTTTGAATATCCGATGTAAATGCATCACCGGCAACCCGTATAGATTGATCTGAAACTATTCCGGCAAGTGCAATAATCGCAATTTCGGTGGTACCCCCTCCTATATCAATGACCATAATGCCATTGGGCTGCAAAACATCCAAGCCTATTCCTATAGCAGCAGCCATCGGTTCGTAAATAGTCAACACTTCTACGGCACCTGCATGAACTGCGGAATCTTTAACAGCCCTTTTTTCCACTTCGGTAATACCCGTGGGGATACAAATAAGCATTTTAAAAGATTTATTAAACTTCAACACATTCTGTAAAGGTATGTACTTAACAAAATTCACAATCATTTTTTCAGCAGCATAGAAATCAGCAATAACTCCATCGCGTAAGGGTCTGATAGTTTTTATGGAATCCGGAGTTTTACCATGCATTTTCATAGCTTCCTTACCCACGGCGAGGATTGAATTGTCTCTATTATCAATTGCTATTATTGAAGGTTCATTTAAAATAATCTTCCCTTCAAAAATTATTAATGTGTTTGCAGTGCCTAAATCAATTCCGATTTCAGGTATACTACCAAGCTTTAGAAAATTGACCACCTCGAATTAATTACTAAGTTGCTGATGATAGCAGATAATGGTGGAAGAGTTGCCTAAGTCAATGCCAACAGCTCTCGATGTATCACCTGCGCTAAGTTTTGCACTATTGATACAGTATCCTGTGGCAGCAAGCATATTTGGATTCTCCGGAATTATAACGTCTATAACTCCGTCAAATTCATTCTTGAATCTCTCAATAATTTCAGGATACAGGGCCCCTCCTCCAGATAAATAAAGACCGGAAGATTTAGAAAATTCTTTGTCTGTAAAGTTCTTTTTCAAATTTGGAGAGATGATGTTATCGTAATATTGATTGAGAACTTTCTTTCTCATATCCTTAAGATCATACTTTTTCCTGTTTAAGAAAATATAACCTGCCTGTAAAGCCTGATCAAAATAATAGTCTTCAGGCATACCGGAATAAAACTCCTGAGCCAATGCTTTTTTCAAAAGTTCAATCGCATAAATCATGCCCGGCGCAGAATTGGACGTTCGCTGAACTCCATTTTCACCCTCTGCAGTACTAAAAACAGTTTCAAAAGTTCCGTAACCCAAACTGATCATCATAAAATCAGAATTAACATTTCTGGTCTTTCTAACAGCAAGGGCACAAGAGGAAACCTCTGGCATTATAGCTCCTGAGCTCACTTCAACTACAGTTTTGCGGATTGAACCGCTTGAATACAGCGACGAATCGTATTCAATTACATGTTCTTTAACAATTAGCTTTTGAGCCAAATCCCGATTCATCCTGTACGTTGCAAAAGGGAAACCGGTGGTTATGGTAAGCGGATTTCCAAGTCGAGTATTACTTACCAGAAGTGCTGATTTTAGAAAGATATTATAATCTCTACCTGTTGGAGAACAATTTATTTCTTTGTGGGGGGAAACTCCTTCTGTCAAGGCTAGATCTCCAACAATGAAGAAATCGTCATCATGCTTAATCTTTAGGCTTGTGATTAATTTATTAGATGTTCTATCCAGATTCAACGGAGCCGACTCGAAAACGCTTGGTATTACACTAAACTCGAAATTTGACATCTTATTTTTGGTTTATTTTTAAGAAAAATATTGATTTAAACTGTCCTTTTAACCTAATAGTACGGTAGAGGGAATTCTTATTATGTACATGAGATTTGTTACCAGTAGCCTACTTCTCTTTGGATAAAAGTTTAAAATACAGAAGAAATCAAAAATCTAACTTTTCCAAGTATTATGACTTGTTCAAATCAACTACTGGCAGAATTCCGTGCATCCATATAATTTTATTATCCTTTCTAATTAATGTTTCTTCTGTTGGAAAAACTCTCCGTGTGTAGTTTTACTTGGATTCTCATTTTAAGCTCTGTTGGATTGAAGGGTTTACTTATACAATCTACAGGTCCCCACTGAAACGCTTGAATCCGCAGCTCACTTTTATCCTGATCTATCAGCATAATCAATGGTATACTCTTTGATTCTATAAAAACTCAAAGTGCTATTATTTGGAAATTCAATTGAGCATTGGAAGGGAAGTCTGAAAGAACCGAGTCTACATCGACTTCTTAAAGCCATTTAACTGCTCATTTAGGATTTTTTACTGATTATATTTGATAATCCCTTCCTAGAAAAAGAATCAAAAACATTCTCATCATTTCGTTGTCTTCAATCAAAAGGATGGATTTCATGGGGCTCTTTTATTTTTTTTAAAAGTATATCACCTTGATACTGTAGTTATCCAGATTTAGACCAAATGGCGGAAATCATCGATGAAGTGTAAAAAATATTCGATAATTGATTAAAAAAACATCGGAACGAACGAAGTCCGCTTAAAAAAATGAATACTTTTTGTGCTGTGTGCTCATTGTTTGTTTTAAAAAAGCGTCTATCAAGCTAAATCCTGATCTTCAGTTTAGTGAGGCGCCTTCTTTTCATCAACAGGGAAAACAAGGGAAGCTATCACAGAAAGGATCAGGATTCCTCCTACTATTGAAAGGGAAAGAGTCGATCCGATGTGGAAAAATGGTGCAATCACCATTTTCAAACCTATGAAGGCAAGGATTATAGCCAGTCCAAACTTCAATCGGCTAAACATATGAATGAAATTGGCAAGCAGGAAGTAGAGAGACCGAAGTCCCAAAATCGCAAAAATATTGGATGTGTAAAGAATGAATGGATCGTTGGGAGCAATCGCAAAAATCGCAGGAATTGAATCCACAGCGAAAATCAGGTCAGTAAACTCAACCACCCCAAGCACAACGAAAAGCGGGGTTGCTACCCTTACACCATTCTTTTTGGTAAAGAACTTATCCCCTTCAAAATCATCGGTAACGTTGAAGAATTTATGGATAACCCTGGCTCCGGGGCTTTTTCTGAAATCCTCATCCCCGTCGCTAATGTCACTGGCAAACCAGGATTTGATACCGGCATAGACCAGAAATGACCCAAAAACCGTAAGCACGACATTGATTGAAACCAACTTCCCAAAAAGCTTCATCTCTGGTAAAAAAGTCATGCTGATCAGCCCAAATCCTGCAAAGATGAAAATCGCCCTCATCACCAAAGCACCGATGATCCCCCAGAAAAGGACTTTATGATGGTATTCTCTCGGCACATTAAAAAATCCGAAAACCAAAATGAACACAAAAAGATTGTCTACAGATAGTGCCTTTTCGATCCAATAGGCAGCCTGGTACTGCGAAAACTTTTCCAAACCCGATTCCTCGTTGGTCACGATGTAGATGAATACACTGAATCCCATCGAAAGTCCAATCCAGAAAACTGACCAAATTGCCGCCTCTGTATTGGAAATGATATGACTTTTCTTGTTGAATACCCCCAAATCCAACATTAACATAAAAAATACTGTCACTGCAAACCCGATAATAATTCCCGGGTGATCAATCAAATTATCCATAAAGTGAAATGGTGAGGGATTTTAAGACATCAAAACTACACGATTTCCTGCCTTTTTTTTGCTTGAATATATTTCTGGAGAAAAGAATTCAGACTAATTCCCTTCATTCCAGTAGTTGACCGGTTTGAACTTCCCGCTACAGAACTGTTATCTTTGCCAACCTATTGAAATGAGATTTTAAAAAATACCAGTTAATATTCAAAAAATGGTGAACAGAATAATGTCCCTCTTGGTGGTTTTCACCGCTTTAATCTCTTGTAATTCAGCATCAAAAGAAGAACAAAAACTAATTGCCCCAGCAGCCCCGAAAGTGGAAATCGCTGAAATCGAAGCCGGTATTAAAGCTTTTATCACAAAGACGACTGCAGAAAATGACGGCTTTTTCCCTGTCAAAGATGAAAACAACGACCTGAAAATGAAGCTCGTCAGAGTGCATACAGAATACCTTTCTAACCTCGGCCCTGGCAGACATTTTGCCTGCGTGGATCTCGTGGATGTGAGCGGAGATGTGTATGATGTAGACTTTTTTATGGAAGGGAAACCTGGGAAAATGAATGTAACTCAGACTTCGGTGCATAAACTCAACGGGAAACCATTCTACTCCTGGAAACAAAAAAAAGAAGATAAAACCTGGTATAAAGTGGCTGTTGAACAATCCTCCAATAATCTCCTCGGTGTAATAGAAGGCAAAGATTCCTTCGAATTCCGATATTCGGCCTCAGTGCCTCAACTCACCCAATCCGCAAAAATGTGGATTCCGATTGCGCAGACAGATCCTTTTCAGAAGGTAAAAGTCGTTTCGATCAAAGCTCCGGGAAAGCAGAAAACTCTGACAGAGAAGCTTAATAATAATTCAATCCTATACCTCGAGCTTGGCCCTCAAGACAGTGGAGAAATTGTGGAAATTATCTATCAGGTAGAGCGTCTTGAAAAAGGACCTTTTGAAGCGGATCAACCTAATCCAGACCTTTATCTGGCATCCAATATCCTGATGCCGATCGGTGGCAGGTTTAAAGAAATCGCTGATGAGGCTATCGGAAGTAAAAAGAATGATAGTAAGCTGGTGCAGGCGAGAGCCCTTTACGACTACATAATAGATAATATGCGCTACATGAAGTTTGGCAATTTCGGAAGAGGTGATTCCAATTACGCATGCGATTCCAAAACGGGAAACTGCACAGAATTTCACTCCTTTTTTATCTCACTCGCCCGGTCAGTGGGGATTCCTGCCAGATTTTCTATTGGAGCTTCTATTCCTTCGGAAAGAAATGAAGGAGGAATCGATGGATATCATTGCTGGGCGGAGTTCTATGCCGATGGCAAATGGTGGCCGGTGGATATCAGCGAAGCCAATAAATACACAGCACTTTCTACCTATTATTTTGGCCGGCATCCGGCAAACCGAATCGAACTAAGCCGCGGACGTGATCTGATCGTCAGCCCGGGCCCGGCTTCCGGACCCATTAATTTCCTTGCTTACCCACTTTTGGAAATCGATGGAAAAGAAGTGAAGGCTCAATCCAGCTTTTCATTCACCCGAAAAAGCGACGATTCTGAGTAATCGATCAGTTTAGGGACAAAAGAAAAATCCTGGCAATTGGAAATATTCACCAATCGCCAGGATTTTAATTTTTTCCCCGTCTTACTTACTTAGCTGCAGTAGTGTCAGTTGCTGTAGTATCAGCAGCAGGATGCTCTGCTCCTTCAGTTGGATGCTCTGCTGCCGGCTCTTCCATTACCGCTTCTTCAGTTGCTTCTTCTTCCGCAGCCTTGTTTCCACAAGATACTGTTGAGAAGGAAAGTGTTCCAAATACAATTGCAGCAACTGCGAAAGACTTGATTGTTCTAAGGTTTTTCATATTTGTAGGTGATTTAAGTGGTTAAAATTTTTGCCTTCATAGCAATAATTATGAGGCAAATTTAAAATAATTGAATGAAAACAAATTATTTGTTGGTTTTTTTTCAAAGATTTATTTGGTGAAAGAAAAAGTACAAACTCAGCCAAATTGAGACATTGTTTTCCTTTCAGGCTTATTTCTCCACTCATTCACCGCTCTTAAAAATTCGATTCATCAAAACCCATTTTTCGCCAGGTTTTGCCCAAGGCAAAGGTTGCTGAAAACCCCACATCAGCGCTTCCCATTTCGCAATGATCGGATTTGCGGCATCCATCTCAGCTTTCTTTTCGAAGGTAAACTCATCATTTGCTTCCAGGATCATAAACATCCGATTGCCGGTGCGAAAGATCTCGATATTCAAAATTCCGCAGTCGATATCGTGCTGCGTTACTTGGGGCCAAGCAGCTCCGGGAGCGTGGTGTTGTTCATAAACCCGGATGGATTCCGGATCATCAATGAGGTCAAGGGTGAGGCAAAAGCGTTGCATTTGGGTGATTATGGGTTTAATGGTTAAGGAAAAGTAATATGGATTACGGATTAAAGGTTAAGGCTGTTAATCTCTTCTCTTTTTCCATGGCCAAAGTATTTTTTGAAGGAAAGGATTGTCTGCTTCGCTGCTTCATTCGGATCGGGATAGGGAAAAGCTTCGGCTGAGACAAAGCCGGAATACTCGATTTCTTTCAGGGCCGCTGCGATTGTTGCCATCTCGGTATGGCCAAAGCCCACCGGTCTGCGATTGCTGTCCGCAAAATGAACATGACCGATGTAGCTTCCAAAACTGTAGATACTCTCGGCCAGATCGGTTTCTTCTATATTCATGTGAAACAGATCCGCCAATAATTTCACGTTTTTGCTTTTCAGTGTATCAATAAATTTTGCTCCCGCTTCCAGCGTATTCAGCAAGTTGGTTTCATACCGATTCAGGGGTTCGTAGATCAGAGAAACGCCAAGAAAACCCGCATGATTTCCAAGTTTATTCAATCCGTCGGTAAGCCAGTTCATGACTTGTTCCCTATCCATTCCCGGCAGGACATTTCCCTGCATCGAACCAATAATCGCAGGAGCTCCGAATGTTGCCCCGAAGGAAATCATCTCTGAAATAAAAGAAATAGCTTTTTTTCTGATTTCAGGATCAGAATCAGTGAGCGTCAGGCCGTGGATAACTTTCCCTGCTCCGGTTCCCACAGCAGCAAGTTTCAATTCGTATTGCTCCAAAAGTCCAAGCAATCTTTCCGAATCGATCGTATCTGCAGAAGGAGTAAATAATTCAATCGCATCAAAGCCAAGCTCAGCCGCTTTGGCCATGCTGGCTTCAAGATTTTCCCAAAAAATCCAGGGACCCGTTTTGATTTGAGGAACAAGAGCAATGGTAACGCAGGATCTGATCATCGGTTTATCGGTCAAAGTCAATCATAATTTTGATAATTCCCTGAGCGTTTTTCGCCCAGGCATCCATGGTTTCGGGACCTTCGTCGATGGAAATGACTTTGCTGATGACATCCTCAACAGGAAACTTTCCCGATTCCAGATAGGCAATCACCTCGGGAAAATCGATGCTTCCTTCACAGTTACGAGAACCCAGGATTTCAATTTCCTTCTGCACAAAAAATGCTGTGTTAAATTCTACCGGAAGCTTTGCGTAGCCTATGCAAACGACACGACCTAAAAAAGCAACTTCGTCCACTGCTGATCTATATGTTGTCGGGCTTCCTACTGCTTCGATGATTACATCCGGGCCATCGCCTCCGGTGAGTTCGTGCAAGGTTTGATGCAAATCAACTTTGGATGGATTGATCGTATGAGCTACTCCGATCTTTCGGGCTATTTCAAGTTTGGAATCATCCAGGTCAATGGCGATCACTTCTGAGCCCCGATTCACTGCCGAAGCAACAGCCCCCAAACCGACGATTCCACAACCTATTACCGCAACCCGATCTTCACTAGAAACTCGTCCCCGCGCTGCAGCGTGGAAACCCACGGTCAGAGGTTCAGCAAGTGCCAATTCGCGAAGCGACAATTTCTCAGAAAGAAAAAGATCCTTCCAGGGAAGCGTGATGTAGCGGGTCATCGCACCTGGTCTTCGGACGCCCATTGTTTTGTTGTCTTTGCAGGCATTGGGCCGACCCTTTCTGCAGGCGACACATTTCCCACAATTGAGATACGGGTAAATGGTGGCTTTCATCCCGATTTGGATGTTTTCCGGGACGTCTTCACCGAGTGATTCAACGGTTCCGCCAACTTCATGACCCAAGATATTCGGGTATTCCTGAAGGGGAAACATCCCTTTGTAACCATTCAGATCCCCTCCACAAAAACCAACCGTTCCAACTTTGAGCAGGACTTCTCCTTTTCCCGGAACTGGTTTTTGAACTTCCCTAACTTCGGTTTTTCCGATTTCTGTTAAAAATAAGGCTTTCATTTGTGTTGAGAATTATGGGAAATATGAGGTTTTAAGTACGAGATACGATTTACGAAATACGAGCTGGACGATAGGGTTTCGCTTTTTACCTAGTCTACTCTCTATGTTAAATAAATAAACCAGAGACTGAAGCTCGATATACCAGCTATCGACCATGGTCTATCAATTTTTCAAAGGTTATTCTCCTCTCGCCCTTCAAACCACATTTGATTTTTAACGGGAGCGACGAGGGTTTCTATTTCTTCCAGAAGACCTGACGGAATCCTGAAATCCAGCA
>JBILPR010000509.1:0-2685 GCA_044373795.1 Algoriphagus sp.
GACAACATACTCTGTACAGATGCCTCTTTAAGAAAGTCAATGACAGATCCATTCTTTTTTGAAAAATTTAAAGCCATTTGCTGATCCAAATGCTTGTTTTCGTAAGAAAATTTAAAAGGACTCTGCAGCTGAACTTCACTAAAAAACTGATGCAGGGTCAACTCATTGCTCGAAAGAGTAATTCTTATCTCGTCTATTTTTTTGTACTGCCCATTTACATCTACCGCCAAAACAAAATTGAGCAGTATTGTTTGCAGAATAAAACCATAGAGAAAGCTTTTGGACAACATAATGATTGTCTTTAGTAATTTATTTTTCATAATTTTAAAGTGGTTTATTGAAATATCCTTTTGGTAAACCCAACCTGTCATGGTACCATTCCCCAATGTTTTCCAAAAACAGATTGCCTCAATAGCCGGAAAGGAGCTTGCTCCAATCCGGCTTTTTTTAAGATGTGTTTGTCGATTTCATCTTTTTTATAATCTGATTGTTAATGATTTATCATTTAATTGGTAAGTAAATTTCTGGACATAAGACATGCTGATCAGAACATCTTCCAAGGTCTGCTTTTTATATTCACCTGAAAACTGCCACTTCACTCCTTTATCATTTTTAAGTGAAATTTCCACTCCATACCACTCTTCCAAAGCAGTCACTACTTCCCTCAAGGAGGCGTTATTAAACCTCAGCACTCCTTCCTTCCAAGCTAATATTTCAGAGATTTCAAAATTCCCAACATTAAAAGCAGTCTTGATTGGATCAAAATCAACAAATTCGTTTGGAGATAGTGTGAAAGTTTTAAGAGAAGAAGTAACTACCACTTTTCCACTTACGAGTGCAACTTGGGTTCTTCCGGACTGATTTGTATTGATGTTAAAGCTTGTACCTAATACTGTTGTCAATAATCCTTCGGTCCGTACTGTGAATGGCCTGAGACTATCGTGTCCGACTTCAAAATATGCTTCACCGGTTAGGGTAATTATGCGTTGATCTTTTCCAAATTCCTCTGGAAATTCTACCTGAGTCGAAGAATTTAGCCAAACCTTTGTACCATCACTTAGAGTAAGTTGCATTTTCTCACCTGCAGCGGTGGTCTTCCGAACAGTAACTTCGCTGACAATCGGGACTTTTTCTATTTTGTTTGTTTGTGATAAATTAAAAAGGAGTGCAATACCGAAAGAGACGATAAGGATTGCTGCCACACGACTCATCTGCCCCATTCCATTCCAAAATAACTCAGTCCATGTAAGGTTTATTTGAGGTTCAATATTGGATTTCTCAGCAGCCAAATTTTTCATCCTAAGTATTGATTCAAGCACTTCCTCTTTCATTCCAAGAGGAGGCATCATTCGTTCAACACTTGATCTATGCAAAATTTCCTTCGCAAGTTTCATTGCTTTTAATTGTTCTGGATTGGCAATTCTCCAATTTTCCCAATAGTCGCCCAATTCCTTATCAGTGTGGTTTACCCACCTGATAAATTCAGGATTAGTTAAAAAGTCTTCTACATTCTTCATTCCGTGTTCTTAATTAATTGTAATAAAGTGGTTTAACAGGTTTTACTATTTTGGGATTGTGAGTTTTTAAAGTGTTAAAGCAATTTTCTAAGTTCTTTAATAGCCTTATACATTAAATTTCGAGCACTTTGATGATTTTCCAGTTCCATAATTTCTTGGATTTGATCATAATTAAATCCTTCGAAAAAACTGTAATAGATAATTTCCCTTTGTCTTCGGCTTAGCTTAACTATTGCATCATTCAATTGGGAAATTTTATCAGCGTCAATTTGCCTGTCAATAAGTTGGGCTTCGTAAGAAAGAATAAATTGAAAATCGGCAGGAATGGAATCGAGAGAATCTTTAAAAGCCGGCCATTTCGAAACCTCCTTATAAAGCCTTCTCTTGAGGCATTTAAATAGATAGAATTTGATAGAGTCGGTTGAACCCAAATATTGTCGTCTTTCCCGAAGGTCAACAAACAGATCCTGCAATGAATCTTTTATGAGATTTGAATCAGAGACAACACCAAATCCGTAACCATACAAAACATCAAAGTAAGTTTGATAAATGAAAATAAAGGCTGATTCATTCCCTTGCCTAAATGCATCCCAAGCCTCCGAATCATTAGAAAATGTCGGAGTTACAGGCAGATTAAAATCCTCACTTCCATAAGGATTGGATGTAATTTTCTTTGCTGGCATTTTGGGCTACTCTTATTTTAGATTTTAAGGAAATCAAAATCTGAATTTTATCTAAACTATTGATAGAATAGATTTTCACAATATTCTATTTGGTTTATATAAGCTAAAGCAAAATAATCTAGAAACGTAACCTAATTTACACAAAAAATTCTTTCGATTTTTTTAATCAATTGATAATCAGTTACATGATTATCCTCAATCTTGCCAGTATGGGTAAATTGAAGTAATGATGAGTCTGTCAAAGAATTTTTGACCGAAGTATCTTCGGTTGAGCTTGTAACAAAACTCATCTAGGTAGTTCTGCATCATTCGTTCACTGATCATAGGGTAAGTCTGCATGTGTTTCTTTAAGTTACTAATGGCAATGTGAACCCATCTGAGATTAAACTTGGCTTTGTCTGTTCCAGAGATTTCCCTGATGTGGACATCAATACAATCACTCAGATCTGAGAAGGTGGTACTCTTATCTGTTTGAAGCACGGAAT
>JBILPR010000162.1:0-9455 GCA_044373795.1 Algoriphagus sp.
CCCATAGCAAAAATAAATTATGTGATGTTGATACTGACGGATTATTGATTGATTCGTTCCCTAAAATACATTTCACCCGCTGAATTACAAAAATTAAAAAATCACCGAATTGAAATATTTAATCACGTCAGATCAAAAGTCAGAAAACATGCTAACTATCACTCTATTTATCAACAACTTAGAATTAGATAGGATGAATTAAAGGTTAATAAACTCTCTGCGGAAATGTAGATGAGTACCAATTAACTTTTTATTAAGGCATTTTCTTTGGGAATTTTATAAAATAAAAAAAACCGTCATGCGACGGCTTTCTCTTGAATTGACATTTTGTCCAATCTCTTTTGGAGAACTGATTGGTCTACTTCAATTTTAAACTTCATCAATAAATATTGCTGAACTTCACGGAGGTGGTTGCCCTCCTCAATAACGAGACGTTTTAGTGCTCGATTTATTAGGCCTTCTTCCATGGGTTTTTGTGGGTGATGTGAATCCTAATCTACTGATTTTCTGCATTTCATCCACAGAAAAAAATATAAATTAAAATCTTGTCGCTATGACAATCGTTTTACGAATTACTATTACCTCTCCGGACAAGTCATATAATTCGACAACCAATACATAATATCCGGGTCTAACTTTCCCTCCCTGCGAATCTGTTCCTGTCCAAAGAAAAAAACCATTCGCTCCGAGGATTTCATTTTGGGCCAAAACCTGAATCAACTGACCCGCCAGGTTATAAATACGGAAACTTCCTATCCACCCGGTTTGGTCGAGTTGAAATTGGATGGTGGTAAATGTGTTACCATTACTTCCTTCCGGATCAAATACTCCGGGTTCAATCACTATCATTTCACCTTCAAATTCTCCGGAAATCACCTGAGAGTTTTTTCTGCCCGGAGTGGCGTATTCTTCAACGCCTGAGGCAGAATGCCAGTTTGAATTGAAATTTGCTGGTGATTCAGCTGAAATCCTTTCCAGAGAAACTCCTTTGGAATCCCGTAAAAGCGGATGATGGAGATCTTCATCATAGCCAAACTCTTCCACGATTTGATTATTTTCATTTAGCAAGACTACTTTTCCTCCGGAAACAGGATAGCTCGGCAAGGAAGCAATGTCGTGGAAGAGACCCGAGAATGAACGAGGATAGGCAAGTTTCAATCGCTCCGAATCAGTGGTAACCGCCAAATATCCCCCCGGGGGAATGATCAAACTAAGTTCGCTGAAAGCCCGAACCTGATCAATCTTTCCAGTCTCATCCAGGTTCGCCAATTTCCAGGTTCCTATTTCGAGATATTTTTCTGTCAGATTTTGCAATTCGACAAATTTTGGTTCTCCGGTTCTCGGATTGAAAAGGAGTTCATTGACCACCAAATCACCGATTTTCGCTTGACTTGGAAGAACAATTAGGACAGGCTCCAAAGATTGAATGCTATTCCCGAAGCAATCTCTCAGCCCGGAAAAAATAAGCTGATATTCCAGATTTTCTTCCAAATTCACTTTCAGGATAATTTTTGATCGATCAGAAATAATGCTGTCGATCTGGACCACCGGCTGAAAAGTAAAATTCCCGATTGAAAAATCCGGATAGATCGTTTCCGAAAAAGTGAGCTCGAGCTGAGTCGGAGAAATAAATTTCCAGGAAATGAATTCAGGTGCAATCATATCCTCTCTCAAGTCCAAAACAGAGTTGCTTTTCCCCGGTGTCCCACGAAACGGATCTTTGGAAGATTGAAGTAAATCAGATTGGTCACATGCGTAAAAAGGATTTAGTATTTCCAGACTATAGCCTCCGCCCGAAAATTCTGTCCCACCCCAACTCGAAGTTGAATATTCCATCTGATCGATTAATCCCTTGTCATCTCTGAGGACTAATTGATCAGCGGAGTTCAATAAGGTTGGCCAATTTTTAATCCGAATCACTTTCCCAAATTCTTGCATCAAAACAGCCTGATTTTCGGGAACGAGTAAAACGAATTCACCTGGTTTCATCCAGTATTCATCCAATACAACTTCTGATCTCGAATTGGACCATCTGAGATTTTCCAATCGATACTCATATTCTCCCGCATGAAAAAGCTCAACGTATTCGACATTTGGTAAATCCAAATCTGCCTTCGGTGCCGGCATGATTTCATTGATGACCAAGCCTTTTTGGGGAATAGTCGTCGGATCAAAAAATTGGAAACTTAAAAGCGTGTCGATGAGAAAATTTCCTTCCAGATCAGGAATACCGGCTGCTTTAAGTCCATACTCCTTTCCTTTTTCCAAAGGCTGTTTGAAAAACAATCGAACCAAAGAATCAGCTTTCAATTCCACTTTGGCTGGTTCAACACCGTCCAGTTTGTAGTTCAAGAGAAACTGCGAAAAGACCGGATCCACCGATTCACTGAACTGGACCAACAACTCATGCTCATCGAAGCCTTTGACCGAAACTATTGCCGGAGGAATCGCATCTTCTATTATTTCACCGAACTCAAAATCATCCATAATCCATCTGGCACAGCTTCCCGTTCCGAACCCATAGCGAATTTCCATTCGAAGATAAACCTGTTCAGAATCCTCAAACTCCTCGGGCAACGCAACTTGAAATTTTCTGAATTCCTGATTTTCATTTCCAAATTCATTGACTTCCCCAAGTAATTGAGGAGCGGAAAAATCTCTGTCAATATTTTCACTCCAGGAATAGAAAACTTGTGCAGCCCGGGTACCCGTTCCGTTTTGAACCGATCTTGCCCAAAATTGCACTTCAGGATTTACCAGATTTTCGGGAGAAAGCCGAACAATCAATTCTGCATTAAAAGTTGAAATCGGCTGAACAGCCAGCGCTTTGCCTCCACTTCTCCCCAGATTTCCTGACTGGAAAATCCTTGAAGTAGTCGATCTGATATCATTCCCGGTCCAACCCGGCAGGAACTCCTCCGGAGAATTGACAATCTCAAACGGGGATTCGAAGTCCTGCTTCCCCGTTAAAAGCTGTTCAGGCTCCGACTTTTCACCCGAATGAAAAGCAGAAATAATTAGGAGCAAGCCAAAAAACAAGTATCGCACTGATTATCAATTAAAAAACCACACCTAAATATATAAATTCAATTCAGATTTATTGATGGTTTATTAGTTGCTTTTCAACTCAAGTTTCTCAATATTTTTTGGACAGAAACCTGAAAATGAACGGGTAGTCCTTACTTTTGTGCTTCCAAAATCAGTAATAACCTATTAGAACCAATCAAATGAAACCTGCATTCAAGCCTTCAATAAACATGGAGTTAATTTTTGCCCCTTTCATTTGACAATTTAAAAATCAGTAAAACATGAAATTAGCAGTGGTAGGAGCTACCGGCTTGGTAGGCTCAGAAATCTTGGAAGTACTCGATGAGCACAACTTCCCTTTTGATGAACTTTTATTGGTTGCCAGTGAGCGATCAGTCGGTAAACAGATCACATATAAGGGTAAACCTTACACTGTGATCGGATTGGAGCAAGCTGTATCGTTGAAACCTGAGGTAGCTATTTTCTCAGCGGGTGGCAGCACTTCTTTGGAGTGGGCGCCGAAATTCGCAGCTGTTGGCACCATGGTGATAGACAATTCATCCGCTTGGAGAATGGATCCAAGCAAGAAATTGGTTGTGCCCGAAATAAATGCGAAGGAATTAACCAAAACAGATAAAATCATCGCAAACCCAAATTGCTCCACCATTCAAATGGTTTTGGCATTGGAGCCATTGCGTCAGCGATATGGAATTAAGCGAATCGTCGTTTCTACCTATCAGTCCGTGACTGGAACCGGAAAAGCGGCAGTTGATCAAATGATGGCAGAACGCGCGGGAGAGACCCCCCAAATGGTCTATCCGCATAAGATTGACATGAACGTTCTACCTCACATCGATGTGTTCCAACCGAACGGCTACACGAAGGAGGAAATGAAGATGATCAACGAAACCAAGAAAATATTCAGCGACGATACCATCCAGGTGACTGCAACCACCGTGAGAGTCCCAACTATGGGCGGCCACTCGGAAGCAGTAAATGTGGAATTCAAAGAGGATTTCGATCTGGCTGAAGTGAGGAAATTGCTTTCTGAAGCTCCGGGAGTGATTGTTCAGGACGATCCGGCAAACTTTATCTACCCAATGCCGATCACGGCACACAAAAGAGATGAAGTATTCGTTGGCAGATTAAGAAGAGACGAATCTCAGCCAAATACGCTGAATATGTGGATTGTGGCAGATAACCTTAGAAAAGGTGCCGCAACTAACGCTGTTCAGATAGCGGAATACGCCTTAGAAAACGGCTTGATTTAATGGAGCAAAGCCAATATCATACGGCTGACTTCCAACAATTTGTGCAGGATCATCTGAATGAAGATCCTGCACTTTTGCTTTTTAGATATCAGGGCAAAGTTGATTTCGATCTTAAAGCCGCCGTGCAGCAGATTTCAGCGAGACAAAAAGCAGCGAAAAAGCTGCCTTCCTGGGTTTCGGATCCCCGGATCATTTTCCCAGCCTCTATATCGCTCGAGCAGAGTTCATCGGAAGAAACAGCCCGATTCAAAGCGAAAAACCTTACCGGTAAAATCATGATCGATTTGACCGGAGGATTTGGAGTAGATAGCTATTTCTTAAGCCAAAACTTCGAAAAAGCGATTTATTGCGAGCAGCAGGAGAAATTGGCAGAGATCGCAACCAATAATCTGAAAATTCTGACTCCGGAGAAATTTAAGATTTTTCATGGCGATGGCCTCGATTTTCTGATAAAATCGACTTTGCATTTTGATCTGATTTACTCAGATCCTGCTAGAAGAGGGAAAGGGAATCAGAAGCTGTATCTCCTGCAGGATTGTGAACCTGATGTGGTCAGCGCATGGGAATTGATGAAAATCAAATCAGATCAAATCCTGGTCAAGGCCTCTCCGATGCTGGATATTTCGCAGTCGCTGACAGAGCTTCCGGACATTCAGAAAGTCCGGGTGATTTCTGTGAAAAATGAGGTCAAGGAGCTTTTGCTGGAATGGTCGAAGGAAAAAGAGAATTCGAAAGCCAGTCAAGTTGAAATCGAAGCGGTAGATTTGGGGGAAAAGGAAGCTCATTTCAGCTTCACTCTTTTGGAAGAATCTGAAGCTGAATCTGTTTTGAGCGAGGTGGAAACTTACCTGATTGAGCCGCTTTCCGCCATTTTGAAAGCGGGAGCTTTCAAGAGTTTTGGGCAGCGATTTGGATTGAAAAAACTGGAAAAGAACAGTCATCTTTACACTTCGGGCAGTTTACCAAAGGAAATCCCGGGAAGGGTTTTTGAAGTTTTGGAAGAAATTCAACCTAAAAAAGAGGTGATCAAGAAGCTTTTCCCTTCCGGAAAAGCGAATGTGATTACCCGGAATTATGCATCTGGCTCAGAGGAATTGAAGAAAAAATTGGGATTGAAAGATGGCGGTGAGGATTTTTTGATTGGAACCAAAACTGAAAGCGGGTTTAAGGTTTTTTGGTGCAAAAGAGTAGCATAGAACAATCGGAATTTTTTTATGAAATTTAGAAATCATGCAAAAACGACTTTTTATTATAGCTGACTGCAACGGAGCAGGCAAAACAACAGCTTCATTTCGAATACTTCCCGAACTTTTAAATTGTAAGGAGTTTGTAAATGCAGATGCAATCGCACAAGGAATTTCTCCTTTTCAACCTGAAAAAGTTGCCATTGAAGCTGGCAGAATTATGCTTTCCCGAATTCATGAATTGATTGAAAAAGGCGAGGATTTTGCATTTGAGACAACGCTGGCTACGAAGTCATACTTGGGGTTTATTGAAAAGGCACGACAAGATGGTTATTTCGTCTCCTTAATATTTTTTTGGCTAGAATCGCCAGAATTGGCAATGGAGAGAGTCAAATCCAGAGTAATGGATGGTGGACATAGCATTCCCTAAGATGTAATCAGAAGAAGATATACCAGAGGAATTCAAAACCTTTTTAACCTCTTTTTCAATAAAGTTGATTATTTAGCCATATTCGATAATTCAAGGACAACACCAGAATTAATCGCTGAAAAGAAAATTGGGATTAAAATCTTTGTCCAAGAAAAATTCACATTGCTTAAATTGCAATCATTATGAGTGAAGCTGAAATCAACCTATTGGCAGACAAAATCAAAAATGCCATCCTCAATTCTGAGGAAGACTTTTTGAAAATGAAGAAAAGGTTGGGCCAAAAAATTGTAACTCAAATTGACGGAAAAATCGTAACACGTTCTCCTGATTACTTTTTGAAGAAACAAAAAAAGTGAAGGATTAATCCTTCACTTCTTCGTAATCGACGTATTCTCCGCCTTGAATGTCTTTTTGCTTTTTCTTCAGATGATCCTGCGGAACAAAATCTACATTCACTCCTGCCTCCGGTCTGGTTTTTCGCTGCTGTTCACGTTGTTGCTCTCTCGCAACCTCGCTTACCTGCTGTGCAAATTTCGCCAGCTTAGAGCGTAAGAAATACCTGACCAATTGGCCCAAAAGCCATCCAACACCGAGAAGAATTACAAGAAACTTTACCAAGACATTTAATTTTTTATGAGTGTGCTTATCTGCTCAAATAGAGATTTCGCTCAGAATAAATTTTAAGGAAATAATCATCCATCAAATCCTCAATGAAGTAAATCGCTTCACCTGTTGACTTCATTTCTGGCCCCAATTCCTTATTTACATTCGGGAATTTATGGAAAGAGAAAATCGGCTCCTTGATGGCATAACCCTTTTTCACAGGATTGAATTCAAAGTCTGTCACTTTATTCTCTCCCAGCATCACCTTTACGGCATAATTGACGTAAGGTTCCTGGTATGCTTTGCAAATAAAAGGCACCGTCCGTGACGCTCTCGGATTGGCTTCAATGATGTAGACTACGTCATTTTTGATAGCAAACTGGATATTGATCAATCCAACTGTCTTCAATGCCAAGGCTATTTTTACGGTATGAACTTCTATCTGTCGCATCACCAAGTCACCCAAATTGTAGGGAGGCAATACCGCATAGGAATCTCCGGAGTGAATACCTGCCGGCTCGATATGCTGCATGATGCCGATGATGTAAACGTTTTCTCCGTCACAGATTGCATCTGCTTCCGCTTCAATGGCATTCTCGAGGAAGTGATCAAGTAGGATCTCATTGTTCGGGATATCTCTAAGAACATTGACCACATGCTGCTCAAGTTCAACCTCGTTGATCACGATTTTCATGCCTTGGCCACCCAGCACATAACTCGGTCTGACCAATAACGGGAAGCCGATTCTTTTGCAAAGCTCAAGCGCTTCGTCGGTATTATGGATAGTTCCAAACTCCGGGTAAGGAATACCCAGATCCTTCAAAAGCGTAGAGAATCTACCTCTGTCCTCTGCCAAATCCAGCGCTTCGAAACTCGTCCCGATGATTTTGATTCCGTATTTATCCAGCTTTTCGGCAAGTTTCAGCGCGGTTTGACCACCTAATTGAACGATCACTCCAACCGGATTTTCATGCAGAATAATCTCGTAGATATGCTCCCAGAAGACTGGTTCGAAGTAAAGCTTGTCAGCAATGTCAAAGTCTGTTGAAACAGTCTCAGGATTACAGTTGATCATGATGGTTTCGTAGCCACATTCTTTCGCAGCCAGGACTCCATGGACACATGAGTAGTCAAACTCGATTCCCTGCCCGACACGGTTTGGACCAGAACCCAAAACCACAACCTTCTTCTTCTCAGACCGGACAGATTCATTTTCCTCTCCGAAGGTTGAATAATAATATGGGGTCTGTGCCGCAAATTCTGCCGCACAGGTATCAACTTGCTTATACACTCGCTTGATACCCAATTCATGGTATCTCTTGTTGAATACCTCGCTTTCGAGGCAATCCAACAAATGAGCAATCTGACGGTCAGCGTAGCCTCTTTTCTTGGCCAGATCCATCAGTTCAAATGGGATTGAATTGATTTTATACTTTTCGATCTCCGCCTCGATGTGTATAAATTCCTCGATTTGCTTGAGGAACCACTTATCGATTTTGGTCAGATCATGGATTGTTCGGAATGAAATCCCGAGTTTGAATGCATCATAAATATGGAATAATCGGTTCCAGCTTGGATTAGCCAAAGAGTACAGGATCTGAGCCTGATCTCTGAGTTCCTTTCCGTCTGCTCCAAGACCGTTTCTTTTGATTTCAAGAGACTGACAAGCTTTCTGTAAAGCTTCCTGGAAATTGCGTCCGATTCCCATTACTTCCCCGACAGACTTCATCGAAAGACCCAATCTTCTGTCTGAACCTTTGAATTTGTCGAAGTTCCAACGAGGGATTTTTACGATTACATAATCAATCGATGGCTCAAAAAATGCTGAAGTATTTCCGGTAATTGAGTTTTTAAGTTCGTCCAGATTGTATCCGATGGCAAGTTTTGCTGCCACTTTTGCAATTGGGTATCCGGTTGCTTTAGAAGCCAAAGCTGAGGATCTTGAAACTCGCGGATTGATTTCGATCCCGATGATGGTTGAATTATCAGGACTCACAGAGAACTGCACATTACATCCGCCGGCAAAGGTACCGATGCTGTTCATCATGGTGATAGCGAAGTTTCTCATGCGTTGATAAACAGTGTCCGGCAAAGTCATCGCAGGAGCAACCGTGATCGAATCACCTGTGTGCACTCCCATAGGATCAAAGTTTTCGATTGAGCAGATCACGATCATGTTGCCGATGTTATCCCGCATTACCTCCAGTTCGTATTCTTTCCAGCCCGTGATGCTTTGCTCGATAAGCACTTCGTGAACGGGCGAAGCCTGAAGACCAGCAACCAATGCTTTCTCAAAATCTTCTTCTTTTTCAACGAAAGCTCCTCCAGCACCACCCAAGGTATAGGATGCTCTGATGATCAACGGGAATCCAATTTCCTGCGCAATTTCTTTCCCCTGAAGAAAAGAAGTAGCGGTATCGCCTTTACAAACTCCTACTCCGATTTTCTCCATGAGAGCTTTGAATTTCTCGCGGTTTTCGGCTGTGTCGATGGCTTCGATATCGACGCCGATCATTTTCACTCCAAACTTGTTCCAGACCCCACCCTTATCGCAATCAATCGCCAGATTCAAAGCAGTCTGCCCACCCATGGTAGGCAATACAGAGTCGATATCCGGGTGATCTGTGAGGATTTTTACGATGGATTTCTTTTCCAAAGGAAGTAAATACACGTTATCGGCGGTCACCGGATCAGTCATGATCGTCGCCGGATTGGAGTTGATCAGGGTGACTATGATGCCTTCTTCACGAAGAGATCTTGCCGCTTGGGAACCTGCATAATCAAATTCGCAAGCTTGACCAATTACGATGGGACCGGAACCAATTATGAGAACGTGCTTTATGCTACTGTCTTTAGGCATTTCAAGTTGGGGATTGAGAGAAAGAATTTACTTAGGTCCAAATTGGTGCAAAATTAGAAAAATATTCCAAAGGGGAACGG
>JBILPR010000510.1:0-2681 GCA_044373795.1 Algoriphagus sp.
GAATCCAAGAATTCTTACTTGTTTGGAAGTTTCGGCATCGACCACAGCCAGAATATCTCCGGCTTTTTGTTTGATGCTATGCGGTTCAGTACCCAGTTCAGACTTTCCATGCCCTCGGGTAGACACTGCTATTACCTGATATCGCGTAGAAAGGCTATCGATAAACTGGTGCATTTCGTAAGTGGAACCCAGTAATCCTCCGTGAAGAACTACAAATGGCTCTCCTTTGCCATAGACTTCATAGTAGATTTTCGCATCTCCGGCTTGGACATACTTTCCTGCTTTAGGATTGTTGCCATAGGGAATCGCTCCTTCCGGAGAAGGTGCCTGCTGCATAAAATGCCGCATCGGTTTAGCCGTTTGGGCTTGGCAAAAACTGCTGACACCGATCAGAAGTACAAAAGAAAATAGAAGTTGCTTCATTGGATAATCTTAAAGTCTTTGAAGTATCCTTCCGTCCCAATTTCCACCCAAAGTCCAATAGAACCCGAATTCGTTGATCCCAGCATTTCTCCCACCAGAAATGCAGGTGATTTTTGATCGTTGAGATAAAGTTTGGCTGATTTACCGATGAATTCTATCCGCACCGTTATCCATTCGTCCAATCCCATATCGGCATAAGTTTCATACTCGCCTTTAGATTCTGCTCTTAAGCGGTCAAATTTATAATCCGGATACGCATAGTATTGGACGCTGTGATTTCTGCGAAACTGATCCTCGGCCCGGCCGTTAGTGGGTCGGAGATAGATGGATTCATAGGCAGTATTATCTTCATTGATCCGAAAGGCCAGTCCGATAAACCCTCTGGCAAAAGCCGGAGCATTTGGCAACAGTCGGCTCAGGACTTTCACTTCCACGATGCCGTTTTCAAGATTTACGCCCTTTAGTTTGAGGAAAGTGGGTTCGTCTACGGTTTCTCCCATTCTTTCCCGATCAAAAGGTAGTGACTCCAAATCTCGTTCGATTCTGAGCACTTCCTCCCCTCTCAACTGCACAACCGATGCCTTGACTTGGGAGATTTCAAATTCCTTTCCTTCAAACTCAAAGGTTTGAGCCTGTGCTCCAAACATCATGGAGAACAGGCCCAGTAAGGTCAATTTTATTTTATCCATCACTTTCAATTTTTGGAAAGAAGCAAACTTATGGATTAAAACAGCTTTTCCTGTGGAGGTGTGGCACCTGCCAATCTCAGATAAACGGTAGTCTGTCCACGGTGGTGAGTTTGATGCTCGAAGCACTTTTCCAGCGCTTTTCCTTTGCTCATGTCAAATTGTCCAAACAGCTTGGTCGCTTCATTTAGCTGAGCCGGGGTCATTGTTTTCACACTGCTGATCACAAAATCATATCCTGCAAGGACCAATTTGGTCACGTTTTCTTTGGATTGATCAGTGGATTTTTCTGATTCACCCATTCCAACCGGGCTGGCTACTCCTGTTGCAGCGGTTGCAAAACCGTAGTTCCCATCCGTCAGGTGCAACATTTGTTGAGCAAAAGATCGCATCTCGGCGGTAGGCTTGAGTCCGTAGCTTTCTGCTGGCATGGCATCGAGGTATTCTTTGGTGTAGGTTTTGGCGCGCTCCCAATCTCCGACGATCTGGTCAATGTTTGATTGTGCGTGGGCAAAAGTACTGATGCAAAGTAGAACGAAAAGGGTGCTGAGCAACTTCATATCTGTTTGTTTACAGGGTAAAACTCTGACACAAAATTCCGAATAAGGAACGGCCTCCACCCTTAACCTACATTAAGAAATCAACCCTTTGACTGGAGATTTTTCCGGACTTTGCTCAAAAACTCCGGAGTGATTCCCAAATAGGAAGCAATCTGTGTATTGGGAAGACGGTTGAAAAGGATCGGATATTGTTCCAAAAAACTCAAATAGCGCTCCTCAGCCGTGGAACTGAAATTTTGAAGCACACGGTTTTGCAACTCGATGTATTTGAGTTCGATCAGAACTTTAAAAATCATATTCAGCTTGGGGATATTCTTGTACAAAAAGTATAAATCTTGCTGCTTGATCTGAAGCACCAATCCTGCTTCCAATGCTTCGATGTTCAACTGACTGGGTTTCTGGGTGTGAAAGCTGCCAATATCTGCAATCCAGTCTTTTTCAGCAGCAAACTGGATATTGTGTTCAAAGCCCTTGTCATCTACTCCAAACATTCGAAAACAGCCTTCCACCACAAAAGTGTAATGCTTGCAAACCTCCCCTGCCACCAATATTTTTTCTCTTCGTTTGACAGGTCGGGTTACAAACCGATCTTCAAAAAGCGCCTTCTCACTCCCCTTCAGGGGAATAAAGCTTTCGAGATGTTGGATTATGGTTTGATTGGTCATGGGGAAATCAACGGGCTCAAAGGAAGATAAGCGATGTCGTCATTTTTGAAAAATATTTCTGAGAAATTGTAGGAATCATTCGCATGAAAGAGATTTGGGGCATGAATCCTCTGCCAACTGAGCATTCTAACAGATCACTTTTCCTCCGGAAGTCTTGCATCTGTTTCCTTCCACCATTTTTCAAGTTTGTTCTTGAGTTGAGAAGCAATTAAGGGAAACTGTTTTATCAGGTTCTTTTCCTCCAAAGGATCATTCGTCAGGTCAAAGAGTTCGGCTTCAGATCCATCAAAATAGTAAATCAACTTGTAATCTCCCGATCGGACGATGGAGTAAGGAACCACATCCGG
>JBILPR010000511.1:0-2680 GCA_044373795.1 Algoriphagus sp.
GATCGGCTCCAGCAAGTTTTTGGCGCCGCTCACAAGATTGTTCCTTACATGAGCAGCGACAAAAACTTGCTGGAGCCGATCATGACCAATTCAGAAAATATCATTCAGTTTGGACCAAATGCCTACGCCAAACCGGCAACTGCTCTGAACATCCTAAGGGAAACTGTCATGGGCAGAGAGCTGTTTGACTATGCTTTCAAGGAATATGCGAGAAGATGGATGTTTAAGCATCCGACTCCTGATGACTTGTTCCGAACCATGGAAGACGCTTCAGCAGTGGATTTGGATTGGTTCTGGAGAGGCTGGTTCTACGGAACTGATCCTGTAGATATCGCGATCGAAAATGTCACCTGGCATAAACTGGACAACAGAACTCCTGCGGAAAGAAAGGCAGAGGCAAAAGCGAATTTTGACCGTGAGGAGAATTATGTATCCCGTGAATTCAACAAAACGGACATTCCTCAGACAGTATTGGAAGCAGATCCATCTACCCGAGACTTTTACAATAGCTACAATCCATTCACCGTCACGCCGGAGGATGAGGAGACTTACAAGAAGTTTATGGCAAGTCTGAGTGAGCGAGAAAAAGCTGTCTTCAACAGCAATATGAATTTCTACGAGATGACTTTCAAAAACGTAGGAGGCTTGGTGATGCCGTTGATTATCGAATTCCACTATGCAGACGGTACATCAGAGATAGACCGAATCCCTGCTGAGATCTGGAGAAAAAATGAGACTCAGGTGACCAAAGTTTTTGCGAAGCAAAAAGAAGTGGTGCGCTTCGTACTCGATCCAAAGCGTGAAACTGCCGATATCGACGAAAGCAGCAACTACTGGCCAAGACAATATATGCCAACCCGCTTCGAAATGTTCAAAGGAACAGGCGGAGCAAGAGGCGCTTCCACCGGAGACAATCCGATGAAAAAGGCTCAGAAAAAGTAGGGAGTTGGAAGTTGGATACTTCGACATGCTCAGCACAAGTGACCCATGACGTATGTCCGATGTTTCCAATTTGCTCAATTCAGAAGACCGAAGAATCCAATGATTTAATGGCCGAAATAGGTATATCCGATTTTAGGGTCATACTTAAAAAATCCCGAGGCGAAATGCTTCGGGGTTTTGCTTTTAATGCCCTGTTTCTTAAGTTTTATGATCCTGAATTTGGAGTCATTCGGCTTTTTGAAAAGTTTCATGTGAGGTAATGCCCTTGGGGATTTATGGTTTTAAGCCGCAGATCGAACCGTTAAGAAAATGGGTTAGTTCCCGAAGTGGAACGAGGGAAATCCACCCATTTTTAGGGTTGATCAAGGGTTAAAATCAAATTGTTCAGGGTGTTTCTTTTTGGAAGGATTCCCTACCAATTTGAAGTAAATAACCGGGCATTAAGCTTTTGGGTTACTTTTTGGCTTCAAAAAGTGACGGAAGAAAAAATTCGCGAGCAAAGATTGAATTGTGGTAAAGCCTCACCTTTTCTTGGAGGATTGGGAATATCTGGTTTAAGGTTTTTTGTAGTGAGTTAATTTTGAAGATTGCAAATCTTCAGATCTGACTTCGAGATTTTAAGCCGATAGCTATCGGCTCTCGATGAGCGGAAAAACAAGCCTAATACTTGAGCGGGAATTAATCTGTCATTTTTGGATTTAACTTAGCATTCAAGAAACGATAACCCCCAACAACCGAATGTTATGAAACCAAATAAACTGATTCCGATTGCTTTGCTAGCAATTTTCACCCTTTTGACCTTGAGCGTGTCGGCTCAAAATGCTAAAAGAGACTTTTATGAATTGAGGAAATACCACATCGAAAACGCAAGTCAGGAAGCTCAGCTTGATGCCTATCTGGAAAAAGCACTTCTGCCTGCCCTACACAGAAATGGCATCGCCAAAGTGGGCGTATTCAAGCCGATCGCTTCTCAGGCCGATGCCGGGAAAGCAGTTTATGTGTTTATTCCTTATAAGTCTATGAAGGTGTATTCAGGCATGGATGCCAAGTTGAAAAAAGACGAGACTTACCTTTCCGCAGGTGCAGCTTACATCAATGCGCCGTTTGACAATCCACCCTACAAGCGAATTGAAACTGCTTTGATGCAGGCTTTCACCGGACAGCCAAGATTCACCGAGTCAAAAGTCACAGGTCCGAAGAAAGACAGAGTATATGAATTGAGAAGCTATGAGAGTCAGACCGAGCGTCTGCATGCCCAAAAAGTAAAAATGTTCAACTCCGGAGAAATGGACATCTTCACCAAACTGGATTTCAATCCTGTGTTTTACGGCCAAGTGATTTCGGGTGCCAATATGCCTAATCTGATGTACATGACCACCTTTACCAACATCGAATCACGCGAAGCGCATTGGAAAGCATTTGGCACCGATGCTGACTGGGACAGAATGAAGGTGATGCCCGAGTATCAGAATATCATGAACAAAAACGATCAGCGACTCTTGTATCCCACAGAGTATTCAGATTTCTAAAACATATAAAGCCGGTGAAATCCGGCTTTTTTTGTTACACAGAGTTAAACTGAGATTTCACAGAGTCTCACAGAGTTTTTGTTTGAATAAGAGTTTGGGTAAACAGAGGCGCACGGAGTTATTTTCTCTGTGTATCTCAGTGCTTACTCGGTGAATCTCCGTGTACTTTTTTTTAAAATTTTCCAGATAATTTTTCTTGGATATAGCTA
>JBILPR010000512.1:0-2672 GCA_044373795.1 Algoriphagus sp.
AAGCGATATAGCCATACCTAAGATATATTGGCTCATTACAGCATGATGGGTATCGGGCAAATTATCAGGGTATTCGACCCAGTATTTATTCAGTAGTTCAAAAGTATTTTTATCAGTTTGACTCTTAGTTTGCTTTAATAAATAAGCATGTAATGTCTCATGAATTATCGTTCTCACGATACTAAGCGAAGTAGCACTTTGAAGGTAATCATTGCTGAGGGTAATTACATTGATTCCATTAATTCGATTGGTGATAGCATTCGCACCACCGGTATTCCCATTTTGAATTCGATAATCAAACTTTCCACTTTGTTCAAATAAATCAAGCATCCCAGGAAATATATCCAATCCTCCCAATCCAGAAAGATCCGTAAGATTTCTACTGCCTTTTGACAATTCCCCGCCTGATGGCCCAAAGTTTTTATCCAAATTGAAAAGTGAAACTGCCATAACTAGAACGAAGTCGCCCAGGGGGATTTTCGGGTTCCTTTTTATTTGGATATAAATATCTTAATCATTAGTTAACAAAAAGCCATCTCATAGTGTGAGATGGCTTTAAATCATTATTATTTATCAATGTAGTTCTCCATAGATGGTAACTCCACATTCATAATCCCATATTCCTTCAGAATTTTTCTTTTGAACATAAAGACTTTTTGTCCTTTTGGATTTCCTAAATAAGAAAGAGTAGTTCCCTAAAATTATTGGCTCTGATAAAGTCAGGACGTTATCATTATTTTCTTTCCAATACAATTTGAATCTCCTATCAATCAGCTTCTTCGAAAGCTTTTTACTTTCAAGTTCTTTCACTAATTCCCGTAATTCTTCAAAAGCCTTGGGTAACTCATGGTCTTCGAAGAGGCAGAATCCAACACCTATATTTTCGTAAAAATCATCTCCCCAAACCTTATCCATCCAAACTTCATATGCCATGGTATTTTTGTTGATTTTGATAATCTCCTCGTTTGAATATCGAAATGCATTGGAGATGACAGCATACTTTTCCTGCTCTTTGCCTAATTTCACCTGGCAAAAGCTATTTTGTGACAGAAGTATAAGGAAGAAAAGAATTCCTAGAGTGATTTTTAATTTAATTACACTTCTTACCATTGGCTTGATAGTTACCTGTTGCTTCATTTGTAATTACCCCTTCAATTTCTGACCAGCTGCTTCCTGCAGGGATTAATTGCTGGGCTTCTTCTAATAGATCAGTGGTTCCATCCTTAATCAATCCACCAAATGATAATTTATAATAATAATCAAAAGGTAAACTTCCGCCTGTTGGTCCAGATTTTTTATCCCAATTGTAAAGTGAAACTGTCATCCCCAATAGTAATTGACTCATAGTGGCATGTTGATAGTCTCCTTTGTCAGGATATTTTTTAAAGTATTCTTGGAGTAACTCAAAAATATTTAAATCAGTTCTAGTACTACGTAAGAGTTGCTTTTGCAGATAAGCATGAACTGTCTCGTGTATGATCGTCCTAGCAATGCTTAATGAAGTAGCTTTATTAAGATAGTCATTACTTAGTGTGATCACCATTATTCCATTGATCGGGTCAGTCTTTCCTCCTAATCTAGGATCGATATTGCCATTCTGAATTCGATAATCAAACTTCCCACTTTGTTGAAATAGATCAAGCATCCCAGGAAATATATCCAATCCTCCCAATCCAGAAAGATCAGTAAGATTTCTACTGCCTTTTGACAATTCCTTGAATATGTCTATTGCGCATGGATTGGTGAGTTGATTGATGATGGTTGCAGGTGAAGGAATAGTGGGCGGATCATAATCAGGCAAATCTCTTGGAGGGGCAGTAATCGGGTCATCGCAACAGGTAGGTCTCTCATAATCATAGTATTCTCCTCGATCACCAGTCCCTTGACCACCGGTGGGATTATATCCTCCCGAGCCAGTACACGTTGTTTGAGCAACGAGAGATGAAGGCATGACCACAACGACGCCATTGCTGCCTGTATAATTATTGGAAATTTCCCTGATGACTGTTCGGCAATCTCCGGCAATTCTGTTTTCACCACTGGAATCAGCAGGCTTAAATCTAAAATGATTAATTAATTCACCTTCTTCATAAATAAAACCAATAAAATGACGTTCATCATAGGTCCAGATATCTACAATTCCGGACCAGTCGAAAGGTATTCCATCATAGCTAATGTTTTTAAATTCCTTTGCAGATGCCACATCATCCGGATAATACCTTGCGATGACTGGATCAAATCGCTCCGCTGTTTTATGCTTAACGAACATTATGTTCTGAATCACCACATCGGCAGGGTTTTGATTGGGAAAACTATCCAACATACTCTTTGGGAAATATTTCGTGGCATTCTCCAGACTCACTTCAAAAACCTCCCTGCCATCTGGAAAGTAATAATGATGAAACTGATCCCAATCGGGTTCTTTTTCAAAAAAGGGTAAGATTAATTCTTGAGCGTCTGCTCGATAGTTAGATCCTCGTTCGGGTAGTCTTAGGTTTGTTTTGTTTTCTTCAAACCATTCTCGGACTTTCATCAGTTGAGAGTTTTCGCTGACTTCGATTGTTGGACTTTCGGGCTCGGGAATACAGGATGAAATAAGCATGGAAAAGCCAAAAATCAGCGCTAAACCGAATCTAGCTCCTTTTTTGTAGTTTGGGGGGGGGGCAAAATGT
>JBILPR010000513.1:0-2663 GCA_044373795.1 Algoriphagus sp.
TCAATGGAGTGGAAGATCATATTCATATTTTAACACATATTCATCCAACTATTGCCTTAGCATCTCTTGTCAAAGACATTAAACTGGCATCAATAAGTTTAATTAAGGAAGAAGGAATTTTTCCTTACTTCGATGGTTGGCAAGATGGATATGGAGGATTTTCGGTTTCGGAAAAGGAAAAATCAGGTCTGATTCAATACATAGAAAACCAGGATCAGCACCATCGAGAAATTGATTTTTTAGATGAATACAAGGGAATTCTAATCGAGAACGGCATCGAATTCGATCCGAAATACCTTCTTTAAATAGTGTGTCATTCAACCCATTCAGGGTTGAAAAGAGGAAATGGTGATTTTTCTTACCACCCGTTTCACGGGTGGCTAATGATTTTCATTCCTTTCAGGAATGATCCCAAACCCAAAGTCTAAATTGATTTTTCCAGGAAGTGAAATTCCCGAAGGGAATGAATATCAATAGTTCCGTAGGAAATGCGGAGAATTGAAATGATTCTGGTAATATCAACGACACCAAGACATTCTGTAATAACCTGAAATTCCCGAAGGGAATGAATATCAATAGCTCCGTAGGAAATGCGGAGAATAGAGATGGATTCGTAAGTCATCTTTTTCAACCCTTTTAGGGTTGAACCGAATCGTTGGTTATTTTCATTACCACCCATTTCACGGGTGGCTATTGAATTTCATTCCTTTCAGGAATGGCTCTACACCCTAAAAGTTCAAGAAGCAAATTTCAATTCTCAGAAATTCTCTATCGACCTGCCCTTTTCTTTTGATCCCCAATCCTATTATCTTTTCCGAAATTATTTTACCAAATGAAAAAATTCGGAGTAATCCTCGGTTCCATCGTCTTGCTCCTGATATTGGGAGTTCTCATCCTCATTATCCTTCATTCTCCACAATACTCCGGCGAAAAGAACATCGAAGGTCTCAATTCTGAAGTTGAAGTCATCTTTGACAAATTCGGCGTGCCTCATATTTATGCTCAAAATCCGGAAGATGCGTATCGGGCTTTGGGGTACGTACATGCTCAGGACAGGCTTTTTCAGATGGAAATGATGCGGAGAGTGGGTTCGGGTTCGCTTGCCGAACTCCTCGGTCCGGATGTCTTGGATATTGATAAATTTTTCCGAACACTCGGAATCCCAAAACACGCGAGAGAAAGCAATGAAGCATTCCTCAAAGAGGGAGATTCTCCCTGGAAATCGGCCGCAGAAGCTTACGCTGCCGGTATAAATGAATTCATCGCTGAAGGAAGACTTCCGATCGAATACACACTCTTGGGTGCCAAACCAAGGGAATTTACCTCCGAAGACATGCATTCAATAACAGGTTACATGGCTTTCACTTTTGCAATGGGCGTGAAAACCGATCCTTTGGTGACTAAAATGGCCCGGGAACTTGGAAACGAATACTTAGCGGCCCTTTCGGTACAGACTCTACCTGAGCATCATAAGATTGAGGTCAATTATCCGGATTCGCTTTTGGCACCAAAAACTGAAAATCCAAGTCTGATCAGCATGCTGGACAAGCTACCGGTTCCGCTTTTGGAAGGATCAAACAGTTGGGTGATTGCAGGCTCCAGAACTGCCAGCGGACAGGTGCTTTTTGCTAATGATACCCACATTGGTTTTTCCTCCCCTTCTGTTTGGTACGAAGCCCATCTCGAATATCCCGGCTATAGTTTCTATGGAAATCACCTGGCCGGGTTGCCTTTTGGCTTGGTCGGTCATAGCCGAAATCACAGTGTGGGTTTGACCATGTTTGAAAATGACGATCAGGACTTTTTCGAAGAAACCCTCAATCCATCCAATCCAACTCAAATTATGATTGGAGACAGTGCCACTGCGATTACAAAAAGGATAGAAACCATTGCGGTAAAAGGTCAGGATCCGGTGGAATTTGAAATTCGCGAAACTGTACACGGGCCCATCATGAATTCTGTCGTACCGGAAATAGCAGCGCTGACTGAGAATCCGGTTTCATCCTGGTGGGTATATATTTTGGAACCGACAAAAGCGCTGGAAGCCGTTTACAAAATCAATCATGCAGAATCCATGCAAGACGTGGCCGATGCTTCCTCTTTGATTCACGCTCCGGGACTGAATATTATGTACGGAGACAAAGCTGGAAACATTGCCTGGTGGGCAGCGGCAAAACTTCCGATCCGTGGAGAAAAAGTCCATTCCAAAATCTTTGCCGACGGTTCCGATCCGGATTCACAACCTCAAGGCTGGTATCCATTTTCGGTCAATCCTCAAAGTATTAATCCGGAAAGCGGATTTGTAGCCTCGGCAAACAATCAGCCCGATTCGATGAGCAATGGAGTCCTTTTCCCCGGCTACTATTATCCCGGTGATCGCTACAATAGAATCGCCAAAACCGTCACGAGCCGGGAAGACTGGGATCTCGAATCAATTAAATCCCTTCAACTGGAAACTTTGAATGAAACGCATCCCAAGAATGCTCAATTCCTGCTTTCCAATGTCAAGCGAGAAGAATTTTTCGAGCAGGCAGAGATTTTAAACCAACTGGAAAACTGGGATGGTAACCACGATCTGAACAACGAAGTACCTACGCTTTTCTACAAATGGACGTACCATACACTAAGATTGGCGATGGAAGATGAATTGGGAAAAGAAGCTT
>JBILPR010000514.1:0-2662 GCA_044373795.1 Algoriphagus sp.
TCCCATCTTTATTTTCAAATCCATATGCTTTTCCAAACAGTCCAAGATAAATATCAGAATGCTCAACTTCTTTTAAATAGAGTGCATCCGCACGTTGATCGATAGCAGGAAGCAATTCAAATAGGAAAGGCTCAAAGAATTTACCCAGCAACGGGTCGGCGCACAAGTATTCATGGAGGGCTTTGCGCTCTGCTGCAAATTCTGTTTGCACACTGCTGATGAATATTCTTTTTTTCACTTGTCTGAATCAGGATTTACTGGATTTTGGATTTACTGAATTCGATTTTGGGTGATATTTGGGATTGAAAAGCAATTTATGCTGTAAGCTCTGAGCTCCAAAATTGATTAAAAGCCCAAGGGGAAAATCATACGCTACAGTATAGTTTTTAGCCTGTGCTAAATGTACGTCCTCGAGATTGACCACTGCTTTTAGTTCCACGACCACTTTATCTTCTATAATAAAATCAGCTCTACGTGTTCCGACCATAATGTTTTCATAATAAACGTTTTGCTCTTGTTCTCTCTGAAAACCTAACCCAGCTCTTTCCAACTCGATAGCCAAACAACGCTGATAAATTACTTCCTGGAAACCTGGACCCATGGTATTATGCACTTTCATGGCACATCCGATAACTGTATAAGTTAGTTTATCCTTCTCCATCTTTCTTTGTCCTCATTCCGAAAATTTTTGCATTCTGTGAATTCTGATTCAGACAATTTACGCTGCCAATACTCGCTCGGTAAATTCAATTATCTCATCAATTTCTTGCCTGTTGAAAATCCCTCTGATTCCTTCCGGATGAAGCATAGTAAAGGGAGATTCAATTAAGTTTCGCTTACTGACTTCACCTTTCTCCAGGACGTAACCTTTTAGCAGTTCGAGAAATTGAAGTTGCCTGCCTGATAGGTAACTGTGTTTGGCTATAAAATTATCAAATGCTTTGGTGACAGTCTCGGCAAAAGTTTCTAATTGTTCAATGCCCAAGATGTGTTTGATGAATTGCACCAAGGCAGCTTTGCGGTGATTGTAAACTTTGCGAAGGAGATCAATGGTAATGTGCGGATGCTCGTGGTGAAGTTCTTCCGCTAATTGATCTGCCTCATCCGAGCTGACGTCCAAGCCTTGTTTCAGTTTTTGTAAAATAGGACTGCTCGAAACCAATTCATTGATCTTTTTTTCTACCAGTTCACGATATTTTGCGACACTCAAGGCTTCATGCTGAGGGCCAAACTCCACGAATTCCTTCTCGGCAACAATGTCTTTGAAGTTGAATTTGGGAGGAGCCAAGAGGATGACAATCTCACGGAATTTCATCAAAGGTGAAAGTTTTTGAATCAGATCTTCGAACTTTTCTTCTGAAATGGTTGACCAATAATGATTGCTTTGCGCTAGTCTAATTAATTCTTCTTCTCTTTCAATTATGTTGATGCTCAAAGGAAGTTCTCCGATTTCTTCAACGATGCTATCTTTTAGGGTTTCAAACTTACCTGTTTCCTTGGCTAGGTGAGCTAAAGAAACTTCCACAATATCCTTTTCAAAACGCATAGCTTTAAAATCCACTTCTGAAACTGTTCGGAGCAGCGGTTTTACAAATGCCTCCAAAAATTCCATTTTCTCAGGAGTCAGATTTGTCCAAAAGTTTTCATCTTCCAGCCGTTGCAGCTCATGTTTGGCTTCCATGATGACCACCGAGTTTTTAGGAAGTGTGGCAAGTTGTTTTCTTATTTCCCGAACCTCGTTGGTAACGATGTCAAACTTGCCTTGAGATGTTGCTTCCTCGATCTTATCCAGCCTTATCCCAAATAACCGCACGGGCAAAGGGATTTGGGGTTTCGGTTCTTTTCCTTTCGGATTGATTTTGAAATATTCAAAATTATCCCAACAGTCAAGAATCAGGAAATTATCCTTTTCAGTACACCAGGGTTTGATTTTTTCCGGTTCCAGAAGTCGGGTTCCTCTACCTATCATTTGCCAAAACTTAGTATAACTGTAAACTGGTTTAGCAAACACCAAATTCACTAATTCGCGCACATCAATCCCCGTATCCAGCATGTCCACACTGATTGCAATTCGGGGCATATTATTTTGTTTGAATTGTTCAAGAAGTCCGCCTTTGCCATATACCCGAGGGTCTTCGCTCACCAAAACTTTGGCTAATTCGCCTTTATATTCGGGATAAAGAGAATCGAAAATTTCTTCAACTCTTCTGGCATGTGCTTTCGAAATGCAGAAAAAGATGGTTTTGCCAGGCAGGACCCCATTTGCATCTTTGATGCTTTCTTCCATGAATTCGCGGACTATCAGCGCATTCGTCCCCCTGTTGATTACCTTTTTTTCAATTTCGGTTCCTTCAAAGTTTATTTCTTCAATTTCCTTTCCTTCCAACAGTAGCTTTTGTTGGTCTTGCAGAGAAATCGTCCGCTTGTTTATTCCTTCGTCCTGAAACTTGGTTTTGATTTTCATTACCTGAAAATTGCTCAAGAAGGGAGGAATATGATTTACAGCTTCTTCATAGGAATAAGCAAAAGTCGGAACCCCATCTTCGCACTCAAATAATTGAAATGTATTATGATCAATTATGTCCGTTGGGGTGGCTGTCAAACCAAGGGTAATGGTATTGAAGTAGTCAAGAATTTCCTGATAGGTGTTGTAAATGCTTCT
>JBILPR010000515.1:0-2656 GCA_044373795.1 Algoriphagus sp.
TTTCCAAATCGCTCCAGTTGAATCTGATCAAATCCATCTCCGAAATCATCGTACTCAGGGACCACCCACTTGAATTTTGAATTTGCCCAATAGAAATTAGAATCGTTGTTTTCAGGCGATTCACCGATGCACAGGGCAAGGTCTGCTTCAAGTTCATCGAGGACATGCTTTTTAAAAGAACCCCAGGTAAGCTTGTCAGCTCTTGCTTGCCCAAGCACAATCACCAGCGTCTTTTGCTTCATTTTTGGAGTTCCCGGGTTTGAAGTTCTTGGTTTTTTATCCATTGAAAGGTAGTCTGAAGACCTGCCTTCAAAGGTGAATGAATCACTTTTCCGATTTTCTCCTCAAAAAGTCTGTTATCGGAAGTCCTGCCCTTCACACCCAAGGGACACGGGAATCCATACCTTTCCAAAAAATCCTTCCCAAATAGGTTCTTGATTCGGATATCCTTGCCCGAAATTTCAATGGCATATTCCGCAAGTTGATTGAGGGTTACCATCTCTTCAGAACCGATATTGACAGGACTTGGAAAATCAGATTCCATCAGGCGCAAGACCGCTTGGACGCAGTCCTCGATATACAAAAATGAGCGAGTCTGAGAGCCATCTCCCCAAACTTCAATTTCACCGCCATTTTCGCAGGTGATTACTTTGCGAAGCATCGCCGCCGGTGCTTTTTCTTTGCCTCCTTTCCAGGTACCCTGTGGCCCATAGATATTATGGAATCGGGCTATTCGGATGTTCAAACCATAATTTCGCTGAAATGCCAGAAACATCCGCTCGCTGAACAGCTTTTCCCAACCATATTCAGAATCTGGAAATGCAGGATAGGCGGAGGACTCTTCGCAGTTTGGGTTTTGGGGATCTTCCTGATTGAATTCGGGATAAATACAGGCCGAGGAAGAATAGAAGACCTTCTTTACTTTTTTCCGGACACATTCCCGAGCCACATTCAAGTTAATCAGTGCTGAGGAAGACATGACATTGGCATCATTGAGTCCTGAAAAAAGGTACTCTGCCCCTCCCATGTCAGCTGCCAATTGATACACTTCATCACAGTCCATCGGGATTATATTTTCCACAAAAGAGGGATCGGTAAGGTCACCCAGAATAAACTCATCGCAAATCTCTGAATGGGAAAAGTGTTCATGGGCTTTGATGTCGCAAATGCGCACATGATTTCCTTTTTCCTTTAGTTTTTTTGCCAATTGACCTCCGATGAAGCCACCACCCCCCAGTACAAGTACATTTTTACCCATAATTTTATTTGCATGCAAGCTTTCTTGCCACTAGTTATTAAAACATTTGAAACTCAGAAGAACCTTTGATTTTGGATTTCTCTTGTGGGGTGAGCATGTCGAAGCATCCAACTCGTTACTTGAAGAAAATCCGCCTACTGGCAGAATTAGGGATAATTATACAATTTTATTTGAATTTATCTGGCCAAAATCGGTTGCGGAAGTCTTGCATCTGTTTCCTTCCACCATTTTTCAAGTTTGTTTTTGAGTTGGGAGGCAATTAAAGGAAGCTGTTTGACCAGGTTCTTTTCCTCCAAAGGATCATTCGTCAGGTCAAAGAGTTCGGCTTCAGATCCATCAAAATAGTAAATCAGCTTGTAATCTCCCGATCGGACGATGGAGTAAGGAACCACATCCGGAGCCCGGTAATGCGGAAAATGCCAAAATAAATCCCGGTTGATTTCCTCTTCCGAATTTTCAAAAACTGGCCTCAAGCTTTGGCCATCCAAGGATGCGAGCAGCGGTTCTCCCAAATAATCCAAGATCGTTGGAACCCAATCCATGGTAATAATCGGAGTGGCAGAAACTTCTCCAGAAGAAACTTTGAATGGCCATCTAATAATAGTAGGCACGCGGATTCCTCCTTCGTAAGGATACCCTTTGAATGAACGAAGGCCGAGATTCACGGTGACAGGATTTTGGGGATTACCGATGAGACCCCCGTTGTCCGAGGTGAAAATTACCAATGTATTTTCATTTAATCCCAACCGATCCAATTCCTCCAGGACCTTGCCTACATTTTGATCAAGGTTTTCCACCAAGGCTGCGTAGGTTGGATTCATTTGTACTCCCGGAGTTTTAGCTTTGTACTTTTCCACCAAATCCTCCGGTCCCATTATGGGCGTGTGAACCGCATAAGGAGCCCAGTGGATGAAGAACTTACTTTTTTGGTTTTGGATGAAATGAACGATCTCATCTCCTTCCCGATACGTCAGAAATTCTCCCTCTTTTCTTGGAGGCACATTTTTCAGGACATAGGAATCAGGAGAATTCTTGGCGAGGTAAGGATCAAAATAACTTGGCGGTTGCCCCAGATCATTGCCGCCGATGTTAACATCAAATCCCTGATTCTCCGGATGATTTCCTTGTTCACCAAGGTGCCACTTCCCAACATGGATTGTCGAAAAACCATGCGCCTTCAAGTGCTCAGCAAGCGTCAGCTCCTCCAAAGGAAGATATCCTTGATTTTTTGGGGTTTTTAGAGGTTTTCCTTCATTTTCTTCGAATTCTGTTGGCAATGCCAAACCTGCACCTCCCTGAAATTTAGCGCGAATCCAGTCAGTGATTCCTGTCCGAGCTGGATATTTTCCGGTCATCAACGCAGCTCGGGATGGTGAACAAATCGCAGCGGCAGCATAA
>JBILPR010000163.1:0-9359 GCA_044373795.1 Algoriphagus sp.
TACCTTGTTAGCCTCAGATTTATTTAGCGTAGAATTTAGAAAATGCGCATTGACACCAATTGCATTGAGCTGATCTACCTGATTTTTCATCAAGGCGATCAAAGGAGAAATGACAATTGCTGTTCCTTCGGATACCACCGCCGGTAGTTGGTAGCAGAGTGACTTGCCAGCCCCGGTCGGCATGATAACAAAAGTATTCCTTTTATTGAGCAGATTGTCCACGATTATCTCCTGATTACCACGGAACTGGCTGAAGCCAAAGATTTTCTTTAGTTCTGCTTTTACTTTATCCTCCACAAGACTTAAGGTGTTAATGGGTGCTAAGAGCCTGTAAACAGGAATGATTGATATCTTTATACCTTTGTCCGAAAGAAATTCTAAACGCAGGTAAAATTGAATTTAGCTAAAAATATTAGAAATACAGCCACCAGAGTCCTGCAAAATGAAGCCAGTGCCCTATTAAAATTAGTGGATTATCTGGACGGTGATTTTGAGGCATGTGTAGAGAGAATTCTCCACTCAAAGGGAAGAGTAGTGATTACTGGAATTGGAAAAAGCGCAATCATCGCCAACAAAATTGTGGCAACGCTAAACTCTACCGGTACGCCTGCTTTGTTCATGCATGCAGCGGATGCGATTCATGGCGATCTGGGAATGATTCAGGAACATGATATTGTCATATGCATTTCAAAAAGTGGGAATACTCCGGAGATCAAAGTGCTTGTTCCACTTTTGAAAAATCTGGGTTCGGTACTCGTGGCTTTGGTCAGTAACACTAAAAGCTATCTGGCTGATCAGGCTGAATATGTCCTCAATGCTTCCATAGAAGAAGAGGCTTGCCCAAATAATTTAGCCCCAACCACCAGCACCACAGCACATTTGGCGTTGGGAGATGCATTGGCAGTTTGCTTGTTGGAAGCGAGAGGTTTTACGCCTGAAGATTTTGCAAAATATCATCCGGGAGGATCATTGGGAAAACAATTGTATCTGAAGGTTGAAGATCTTTTGGATTCCCAACAGATCCCAAAAGTGAAAGAGTCGGCTGGCCTGGCAGAGGTGATATTGGAGATTTCCGGCAAAAGACTCGGCGCAACCGCGGTGGTGGATGAAGAAGACAATCTTAAAGGGATCATCACAGACGGTGATTTACGAAGAATGCTGCAAAATACGTTGGATATTCAATCGCTTTGTGCCTCAGACATCATGACTGTAAACCCGAAAACAATTTCATCCGATGAATTTGCCATTCGTGCGCTGAATTTGATGCGCAATCATAATATCACCCAACTCGTCGCAATGGATGGAGATAAAATCGCAGGTTTTGTTCATATTCATGAATTAATGAAAGAAGGAATAGTATAACATAAGGATGCAGGACAAACCCTATATCGTCATCATGGCGGGAGGAATCGGATCCCGGTTTTGGCCGTACAGTCGCCGCCGCCGCCCAAAGCAATTTTTAGACATTCTGGGTACCGGGCGAAGCCTGCTTCAGATGACTTTCGATAGATTTCGCGAAATTGCGGAATTAGATCAATTCAGGATTGTGACCTATCGGAAATATATAGATCTGGTCAAAGAGCAACTACCTGAACTTGAAGAAGGCCAGATTTTCATCGAACCGTCCCGGAAAAATACAGCGACCTGCATTGCATATGCTGCATACAAGATCCATGCAATTGATCCCGAAGCCAATCTTGTAGTGACCCCGGCGGATCATTTGATTTTGCAGGAAAAGAAATTTTCAGATACTATTCTGAAAGCAGTCGAAGCTGCTAAAATTCCAGGGAGATTGATCACAATCGGGATCAGACCAAACAGACCCGAAACCGGTTACGGCTACATCCAATACCACGACAATTCAACTGACGATACGCTTAAAGTAAAAACCTTCACAGAAAAGCCGAACATCAAGCTCGCAAAAGCATTTATCGAAAGCGGTGATTTTGTCTGGAACTCAGGTATGTTCGTCTGGAAAGCCAGTAGTCTGATCAAAGCAATCGGAGAATATATGCCGGATCTGGCAGAAGTATTTGAAGATGGCTTGGACTTTTTGGGGACTCCGGGTGAATACGAATTCATCACCAGAGCATATATGCAGGTGAAAAATATCTCCATCGATTATGGAATCATGGAAAAATCAGATAAGGTCTACATGATTTTGGGAGATTTTGGCTGGTCAGACCTTGGATCCTGGAACAGCCTTCATGAGCTAAGGCCAAAAGATGGGTCAAACAATGTAATTGAGGCAAACGCGATTCTTTATGATACTTCCAACTCCTATATAAAAGTAAATGGAGACAAGTTGGTCGTGGTGCAGGGATTGGATAATTATCTGATCAATGAATCCGATAATGTGCTGTTGATTTGTAAGCTCGATGCAGAGAAAAAATTCAGAGAGTTTGTATCCAATGCAAGAAAAAAAGGGGATGACTTTATCTAAGTCTTCCCCTTTTTTCTTTTAATCATTCCTCTTATTTTTTACGTTGTCTGATCGCTTCGTAGATCACAACTCCGGCGGACACGGACACATTCAAACTTTCGATATTTCCAATCATCGGGATTTTTACTTTGTCATCCATGATCCCCAAAAGATCCTGGGAGATTCCGTCTTCTTCTGATCCCATCACCAATGCGACCGGGGAAGCAAAATCTGCATCATACATGCTCTTCTGGGTTTTCTCAGTGATCGCTACAAGAGTCAAACCCATTTTCTGAATATCCCGACAGGTAAAGAAAAGATTTTTTACACGAACGATCGGGATAAAATTGAGCGCTCCGACGGAAGTTTTAATCGCATCAGCGTTGATCTGAGCGCTTCCTTTTTCGGGAATTACAATCGCATCTACTCCGGCACATTCTGCGGTTCGGGCGATTGCTCCGAAGTTTCTTACATCTGTGATTCGATCCAGGATAAGGACCAAAGGAGATTTACCAACGGCAAAGCAACTATCGATCACATTGTCCAGTGATGCGTATTCGATGGCAGACATCTGCGCAACTACACCCTGGTGATTTTTGCGGGTGATTCGATCGAGTTTGGCATCCGGAACTCGAACCACGGGGATTTTCTCAGCCTTGCAGAGTGTGAGTAATTCCTTGATCAAATCGTTATTAAGTTCTTTCTGAACGAGGACTTTATCAATATCTTTTCCAGCATGGATGGACTCCATGACGGCTCTGGTACCAAATATAAAATCTTTTTCGTGGGCTCCTTTTTCGATTAAAAAGCCATCTTTCCGCTTCTCCATATTGAAATGTTTTTGAACCATACAGGCTGATAAGCCCTTGAGCGGTTCAACACGTAGTAGTGTGGGGTGAGAATATTCTTTACGCGGGCAAAAGTAAAGCGAATTTTCGAACTCTCATCCATCCCGCCGTAAGTCCACACTTCCCTGTCAAGGTAAAAGTTCACTTCCTGTGGAGCTCCCATCACGATGTAGACCATTCCTTTGTCGGTTTTCCAGCCTTCTTTAAAGTCTGTAAATAAAATGTTTGCAAACTCTACCTGTCGGAAATATTCACGGATCAGATCCTTGGCGACATCGGGGTTTCTGGTAAGTCCGTACCAATATTCATCCAGTGCTTTCTTCTTATCCTTCGCCAAAAGCAGGGTTTCATGTTCCTTTCGGGTAGAAATGTAAGTCACGATCTCAACCATTTCATCCCAATCTTTCACTTTTGGAAAGGCCTCATGCGTAGTTTTAAGAATTAACCCGGAAGTTTTGGATGTATCGCTTTGGATAAAGTAATACCCTTTTTTGTCAAAGCTTTTGGGAATATTTGCCAGAAAATCACCTTGATCCACGACTTCAAGTTCTTTGGGAATGGAAGGTGCCTTGGTTTCCATAGGAGGAAAAGGAACCTCGAAATCAATCGGGTAATAATATGAATGCAGGTTTGGTCCTCCTTTAGATTTGAAAAGCAAAAATTCGCCTGCATTCAGATAGTTTTGATCGAATGCCACATCATTGGCGAAATAAGCACCAAAGTCCGGTTGGCCGGAGACAAAAGAGCTCTTTAGATCAATGGTGAAATTGTATTCATCGCCCTGCCTGGTATCCAATGCTGTAAATAATGCAATTGAGGTCTGCTCCTCTTCGGGAATCTCTACCGGAATTTCGAAAACCCAATGCCTTTCAGTATCATATTTCAAATTTTCTCTTGTCAATAAGTTGGTTTTCTCCGGAGTGATTTCATCCTCGTAGCTTCCTAAAATTGAATAGGAAAAGCTGTAGGTATTGAAATCAGGATTGTCCTCTATTTTTTCAACCAGACATTGAAGCTTGAATCGGGTAGCGCTTTCCTCTGTAGGAATGATTTTCAGGGAGATTCTTGAGTATCGGGAATACCGAAGCGCCTGGTTTAGGTTTCCTAAGTTTTTTTGGGAATAAGCAGGTAGAATAAAACCTGTGAGCAGGATTGAAAAAATCAGAATTCGAATTTTAAGTTGGTTCATCGGGTACTAATCTCGGGTTTTAAAAATTAAGGTTACTTTTGCCAAAATAGTAAAATTTTGTATGGCTACCTATACAACGGAAATCGCATCTGACAAGTTGGTCAGTGACAACCCAATTCATCAACGACTGCTCAAAGCATACATTGCGGCTCAGCCCTGGATATCCGGCAAATTGCTGGAAGTAGGTTGCGGAGAAGGAAGAGGAGTGGAGACTTTACTGCCTTTGGCAGAGAGCTATCTCGGGCTGGACAAGATTCAGGAAGTAATTGATTCTTTGAAAGTTAAATTCCCCGGAATCGAATTCAGGCAGATCGTCATTCCTCCTTTTGAAGGAATTGAAGACAATTCTTTTGACACGATTGTGAGCTTTCAGGTAATCGAGCATATCCCAAATGATAAACTTTTCCTTCAGGAAATTTATCGGATGCTCAAGCCCGGAGGGAAGGCAATTATCTCAACTCCCAACATCAATCACACCCTTTCGAGGAATCCATGGCATGAGCGGGAATATACTCCTCAGCAGTTAATCTCACTTTGTTCCGGGATTTTTGATGCCGTGGAGGCAAGAGGTATCGGAGGAAATGAGAAAGTTTGGGCCTATCATGACGCCAACCGCAAATCAGTTCAAAAAATAATGCGATTTGATATTTTCGATCTTCAGCATAAGTTGCCGGCTTGGATTCTGAGAATGCCTTATGAGATTCTGAATCGGATGAATCGGAACAAGCTTCACAAGGAACAAGGTGCAAGTGTGGTTCAAATCACGCATGAGGACTATCCTTTAGTCGAAGATCCGGCAAAGGGTCTGGATCTGTTTTACATCCTGAGCAAGAAATGAAAGAGGATGTACGCAGGCTTTTTGTATTAGTAAGAGAATGCTCTATGGGTAATTGGCTGGAAGACCGATGGCCGAAGAAATCAGTAAACCTGAGTTTTCTATTTTTTTTCTAGTTCAAATTATTTCCTTACAGGATTGTAGATATTCTCTTAAAATACCTAAGGCTTCTCAGATTCTTTAAAAAACAAAGCCGGCACGATATGAATCGTGCCGGCTTTGTTTTTACGAACAGAAGTGATTCTTAATTCCTTGGAATCAGACTTTCTCCGCTTTCTTCAGGTCCGAGGAATTTCTCCATTCGAAGTTTCAGCTCCTGAGCTTTTTCCTGATAGCCTCGCTCTTCCAGAAGTGGAATGAAATACTTCACCATTTCGACAGAAATCATCATATCCCGGTCGTAAGGTCTTCCTTCTTCGGTATAAAATTCAATCATGTCTAGAGACTTTTTGGAGACTTTGTCAATGATATCCAGAGCTTTTTCATCTTCCCCGACTTCGAAGAAAAGAGGAACAGACTGGCCACTGGAAAGATCATAAGGAATCGCTTCATTCGGCATCACTTTCAATCCATAGTTCAATAAGGTCGCAGCATCTTCCATGCGATCCTGATCCAGCAAAGCAATCACTATGCTGTTCAGCGCACTTCTATGGTTGGAAGCAAATCGACGGTATTCCTCATCGAGATATGCATCAGGATTGTCCATTCCCCGGAAAGCAAAATTCTCCATGAAATTTTTCATCGCAAGATCCGGGTTCACAAGTTCCTCCCGGATGAACTCCGGCTTACGAATAGGTAGCAAACGATAGGTCAATCCTTCCATCACCACATGCTCATCTAGATTGATTCCAATTGTGGCAAGCGAAGTATTATTGAAGTAAATCGGTCTTTCCCAGTTATTGGTGGTGATCAAATCGATCAGCATCAAAGTGCCTTTAGTGACGTATTGCCCTTTCACCTGAAGATTCATCTGCGGTGTAAACAAAGATGCAAATTCTGCAGGAATGATGTTTTTGCTAGCCACGGCTGCGCTGTCCACATCTAAAATCAGATTTCGGGAAGGAACCATGTTCACGATACTTTTTCCGCCGGTTTGCATTCTCAGCAGTTCAGAACCTGAGTTCAAAAGCTTGAGATATTCATTGACGGATATGGCATTCAGCCCTTCTCTTTCAGTGACGTAGAGAACATCATTTGTTCCTTTTTGATATCTCTCTGGTGCCAAAGAGAAAGGAAGTGCCTCTGATTCGTTGACAGGTCTAGTCATTTGGTTGACGTACCAATCCGTATCAAAATAGCTCAAAACGATTACCCGCACATCAGTTCGGAATCCTTCCACTTCCTGCACATACCATAGCGGAAAAGTATCATTGTCTCCGCCGGTAAATAGAATTGCATTTGGGGCACAGGATGCAAGGAAGTTTCTCGCAGAGTCCACTGAGAAATATCTGCCTTTTCTGTTATGGTCATTCCAGTTTTGACTAGCCAATAATCCTGCAATCGGAAGCGTAATCAGGGTCGCGATAATTCCTGCAACAGCCAGATTTTTATTGGCTTTGGCGATCATATTTCCGATAGCCAACACTCCCATTCCAATCCAAATGGCAAAGGCGTAGAAACTTCCGACGTAGATATAATCCCGTTCCCTAGGCTCAACAGGCGGGGAGTTCAGATACAAAACCAAGACAACTCCCATCATGAGGAAGAGCATCAGATTAACATAAAATGATTTGGGATCCACTTTTGCCTGAAATAGCAAACCGATAACTCCCAGTATGAGCGGAAGCATCAGGTAATTATTATGCGCTTTATTTTCCTTGATGTAGTCAGGGTATTTATCGCTTAATGCGTCTCCGATTCCAATCCATGGCGCGTCCGAAAAATCACTTTCACGGCCAGAGAAATTCCACATGAAATATCTCCAATACATATGTCCCAACTGATGGGTAAACATGAAATAGAGGTTGTCACCAAAAGTTGGTTCCTGACCTTCTCTCAGTCCCAGCTTGGATCGGTAGATTCGTTTGTGATTTTCTTGGGTGGAATAGATTCTTGGTAGAATGGTTGTTTTCGCAGGATCGTACGTGTTTTTCAATCCATAATCCACGATCTCATACTTCTCTTTTCCCTTCATGTAAACAGGGTCGCCTTCTTCCTGATCCACCAGATCGGCTGTAAAATATTGCCCGTGAAGTAAAGGTCTGTAGCCATATTGCTCCCGCTTCAGATATGAAACATAACTCACAATATCACTAGGAGCATTCTCATTGATGATAGGGTCCTGATTCGCACGAACCACTATCAATGCATAAGAACCATAGCCAATCAGGATGAAAATCAGAGAAAGCAAGACCGTGTTCAGGATTGCTTTTTCCTTGATTCTTGAATATCTGTAGGCAAAAAACAAAGCTCCTAAAAACAGAATAGCGAAGAATATTATTCCTGCTCCAAATGGAAGTCCAAGGGAATTAACAAAGAAGATTTCCATCGATCCCGCCAAACTAGGCAGTCCGGGAATGATCAGGTTGTTGATAATAATAAGTGCAACACCGCCTAGGAACATAGCGAAAATGGCTCCTTTTAGGGTTGACTTGTGATACTTTTTGAAATAATAGATCAGTGCTAAAGCTGGTAAAGTGACTAGGTTCAGCAAGTGAACTCCGATGGAAAGTCCAACCAGATAAGCGATGAAAATCATCCAGCGGTTTTCCTCTTTTGGATCTTTAATCACATCCCACTTCAGGAAAGCCCAGATTACGATCGCTGTAAAAAAAGATGACATGGCGTAAACTTCCGCTTCAACTGCCGAAAACCAGAAGCTGTCTGAGAAGGTGTAAACCAAAGAACCCACGATTCCTGCTCCCATAAGGGAGATGATCTGACCTTTGTCTTCCTTGCCTTCTTGGATTTTAAAGAGTCTTCTTCCGAATAGAGTGATGGACCAAAATAGAAACAGGATGGTGAATCCTGAGAACAACGCGCTACCCACATTCATCCAATAGGCGATCTCAAGCGGGTCACCGAAGGCAAAAACGCTGAACATCCGATACACCAAAAGGAAGAACGGAGCTCCCGGAGGGTGAGGCACTTGCAGCTTGTAAGACACGGCAATAAACTCTCCCGGATCCCAGAAACTTGCTGTTTGTTCGACCGTAAGGATATAGACCAAGGTGGCTACCAAAAAAATGACCCAGCCGGTCAGGTTATTTATTTGCTTGTAATTGAGCATTAAGAAGATAATTAGAGGGACGAAAATAAATAAATTATCTCCATATCAGGACTTTTTAGCACTTTTTAAAAGTTTTGCTCCCAGATCTTCCATTATCTCATGTGATAATTATTACTGTTTCTGACTTCGGCGCATCCTATTTTTGTTTTGTCATTAAAACAGTGAAGCTATGAACGAGCAACCTAAAACATTTCAAGAATTGATCGATGGGGACACACCTATATTGGTAGATTTCTTTGCTACCTGGTGCGGGCCGTGCAAAATGATGCAGCCAATTCTGGAAGATACAGCTAAGAAGCTGGGAGAGAAAGTGAAGATTGTAAAAGTGGATGTGGACAAAAACCCATTGGCTGCCAGCAAATTTCAAGTGCGGGGTGTACCCACTTTGATCCTGTTTCAAAAAGGAAAAATTCTTTGGAGAGAATCCGGAGTAGTTCCTGCCCATCAACTTGTCAAATCCATTGAAAGTAATATTCTGGCAAAAGCTTGATCTGAATGTGACAAAAGTCATTTTAAGAAGAAGTTCAACACGATAATTTTGACAAAAAATTAACTGAAACCATAAAATAGAAGACCATATGTTAATCGAACAAATCTACACCGGATGTCTTGCTCAAGGAGCATACTACATCGAATCGGACGGAGAAGCTGCAGTGATCGATCCACTGAGAGAGGTTCAGCCATACATTGAAAAGGCAGAGAGAAGAAACGCTAAAATCAAGTATGTATTTGAGACACACTTCCATGCTGATTTCGTTTCGGGCCACCAGGATCTGGCAGCCAAAACCGGAGCAAAGATTGTTTATGGCCCAACCGGGATGAAGTTAGGCTTTGAT
>JBILPR010000516.1:0-2655 GCA_044373795.1 Algoriphagus sp.
ATACGTGGTATCCCTATTGGATGGGAGATGCATGGATGTCTTACGATTTTAATTTAATATCTACAATTTCCTTCTTTTCATTTAAAATAGACCCTAAAACTGGTAGTTACCTTAATCCTGAACAAATAGCCCAATGGAGAGAGACTTCTTTATTTGATTCGACTTCCAAGTATAAAACCAAAACTTTACTTAACATAGCATTGGAGGGTGACAAGAATCATCAAGATTTTTTGAATAATGAGGCGCTTTGGAATGTGACATTAGACTCTGTTGCTTCACTTTTAGCTGTTAGGAATTCGGATGGTATAGAAATAGAATTTTTAGGAATACCGGAACAAGATGCAGGTAAATTCGTGGATTTTGTGAATTACATGCGGAATAATTTAGATTATCGTTTTATTTCGAAAAAAATGGTGGTCTCTGTAGTTGTACCTTCAGATCCGAAAACGTTCCCTCCAAATCTTATTGAATTAGACGAGTATGTTGATTTATTTATAGTGAAAGGGCTGGATTATCATGAAATTGACCCTTCTATTCCAGCTGTTTCTCCGTTGAGAACGGAAACTCCTAATGGTTTAAGCTTGGAAAATACCCTTGCAGAATATTTAAAGAATGGATTAAATGCAGAAAAATCTATCTTAGCCCTACCACTTTATGGGGCCCAGTGGTCCGGATCGTGGAATGGTAATGAAGGTTTTTATTCAACTTCTTTTGATAAGAAAGTTACTCTTTCTGAAATCAGTCGTATTTATCAATCTAAAGACAGCAGCTATGTGATAAGTCCTGAATTGGATGAACTTACTATGACCAATTATTTCTTCTTGGAATTTCCTGATGGTTCTTCAGTAGATTGTTGGTATGATGACGATTACACGTTATCTAAAAAAATGGATTTAGCACTTTTTAATAAATTCAAAGGCGTGGGACTTTGGGCTCTTGGCTATGATTTAGGTTCTGATGCTGTTTGGAAACTTGTAGAAAATAAATTCACAAGTGATACTATCTACATCAAGGATCCCATTGCTGAGATAGAGGGCTATCCTATAAAGATTGCTTCATTCCTTGAGAAATATGAAAAGCTTTTTGTAGTGACTTTTTCAATCTTGACAATTATGTTATTTGCCACATTAGCTTTGGCTTTTTCTGATTGGCGATTCAGAGATACAATTCTGGCAAGGCAATTATATAGGCTGATTTTTCTTTCGGTCTGTGTTTTTCTTTTTGTGCCCATTTTCACTTATTTCGGTATTCTGGAGGGTAGCAATTGGAAGTTGATTCTTCTATTTATTCTGGGTGCCATTTCAAGTTATTACATTCAAAAATATGGCGGTCTGATGAAAATAAATAAGCCTTAATCTTATATGTATAAGGTAATCAGAGAATTTATTTTATTTATTTTGCTTGCTTATTTAGCTGTCTGGATGTCTATTGTTATAATCTCTAGTTTAGATTTAAGATCTTCTGCGCCGCGAGTGACTCAAATAGAAGAAGTCTTTTTAATTCAACTCTCTTTTTTCATATGGATTCTAGTCTTATTATTTTTCTATTTTATAAGGATTATTATTTATTTCTTAGCCGAAAAATTCAAATCTAATCCATAAAATTCTTTATTAAATATTCAAGTTTTGACTTTAATACATTTGAAATAGGTTTTTTGTATAATCTTTAGGCCTATATATTTTACTTTTTTTATTGATAAAATAATTGAAAAAAAATCTTGTTAAATTACTCCTGAATTTTTATATGAATGCTTTCCATAGGAAAAACTGATTGATATAGAGTCATGTAGACAGAATTAAATGAGTTTTCATTTAGAGTTTCTGATTTTGAGTCTTTTATCCAGTGAAAATATTGAAGAGAAGTGTTTATTTCTGGGCCATGATAAGAGTCAATAGCTTGTTTATCTAATAGGTCTGCTTTGATTTCTTGATGATGGTCAAAGCCAGGCTCATTGAATGGAGATTTAGATTGATTCAATTTTTTGTCAATATGGTGGATCACACCTTTTGATTTTTTGGCAATTGTGGTTGCCAATTGATGGTATTTTGGATCTGGAAATAGCCTTATTAATTCCCCTAAGGCCTGTGATCGAAGGATTGCTGGTATATCCAGTTGGTTGTTTCCTAAAATCGAAAGAAGTCTTTTTTCTTTCCCTAAAAGAACCTGAGGAAATTCTGCTTCCAGTTTCTTGAGAATATTTTCCTGATTTTCTTCTCTGAAGATTGGAAGCAACCATTTTTTTTCCTGTTCATCCAAGACTAATTCTAATAATTCTAATGCAATCAACTCTTGCGGTTTTTCTCCTTGGTTAAGCATCAGGACTATTTGGTTTAAAATCTGCCGGTCATGTTTAAAGTTTAACGCATATAATATGTCATATTTTGTTGTATTAGCCTCCGATAAAATCATGTGGGTGAGAATATGATTTGACTTTCCAATATCTCTATAACATGCCAATAGATAGGTGAATTTTTGAATTCTTCCTTCCAATAAATAATAATAATCTTGATTGTTTAAATTTTGAATTGGTTCATCAGCCAAGTTTTGGATTAAAGCACTCGATAGAAAATCGATTTTTTTTAGCTTATTATTAGAGTTATAAAAAGTAAAGTCTGCAGTTTTCTTGAAAAGTGATACCTGAATATAAAGATGAAA
>JBILPR010000164.1:0-9323 GCA_044373795.1 Algoriphagus sp.
TTGGCATTTAGCCTCCAGAATCGGCTGCACCATATCTCGAAAAATCTCAGCTTCCGACATTGCCACCAATTCTACTTCATCAGATTTGATTGGTGCCAAAAGAAAATCTTCGCCGTGGGTAAGATTTGCTCCCAAATGTCCGGTGATGAAAATCCCGGCAACCAAAACCAATGTAAGAGGTTTGAGTGCCTGAAATGACGTGTCTCTCAAGAAATAAATGAGTACGGACAAGATAAAAATGCCAATTCCAACCCATTGATGCCAGAAAAGTGCATCACCTTCGTATTCTTCATTGGCTAAAATCAATCCGGCAAATACGGTAAGCCCTGCGAAATTGATTCCTACAAGAAAGCTCAGATCACCGATTTCACGAATTTCTTTTTTATCCCGAATTCCTGGAATCCAATAGAAAATCAATCCTAAAAGCAATAAAACAATAGGGAAATGAAGTAAGAGCGGATGGGTTCTTCCAACCAATTGCAGCCAATCTGGAAGGACAATTCCTGATCCTGCGATGGTGAAAATCAAAGCTAATCCCAGCCATGCAAACAAGGTGTTTTCCAGAGTGGAGATAATCTTACTAATCTTGAGCATAGGGTCGGATTAAGCGATAATATCTTGGATCACTTTTCCTGAAACATCTGTAAGCCGGTACCTTCTGCCCAAATGCTTGAAGGTTAATCGCTCGTGGTCGATTCCCATCAGATTGAGTATGGTTGCCTGAAAGTCATGCACATGGACGGGGTTCTCTACGATGTTATAGCCAAAGTCATCCGTTTCGCCATACACAATTCCTGGCTTCACTCCGCCTCCAGCCATCCAAATGGAGAATGCACGCGGATGGTGATCGCGGCCGTAGTTGTCCGGCAGGATTTTGCCTTGGCAATAATTTGTCCTTCCAAATTCACCACCCCAAATTACGAGTGTCTCATCAAGTAATCCCCTTTGCTTCAAGTCAGTGATTAAAGCTGCCGAAGCCTGGTCTACATCTTTTGCCTGCCCGATCATTTGATTGGGAAGATCGCCATGTGCGTCCCAACCCTGATGGTAAAGTTGTACAAATCGAACACCGCTCTCGGAAAGCTTCCTCGCTAAAAGACAGTTGGCCGCATAGGTGCCTGGTACCAAACAATCCGGTCCGTACATTTTGATCACGCTATCCGGCTCTTTGGACATGTCCGTCATTTCCGGAACGGCTGTCTGCATTCTGTAAGCCATTTCATATTGCTGAACTTTCGCAGAGATCTGAGGGTCGTTAAATTCCTTAAAGCTGAGATCATTCATCGCTGCTATCTGATCGATCATTTTTCGTCGCTCGTCCCGATTCATAGATTTTGGATCCTTGAGGTAAAGCACCGGATCTTCTGAATTGGAAAACTGAACTCCCTGATGTGTGGCATCCAGAAAACCATTACTCCAAAGTTTGGAATATACGCCTTGCCCGTTTCCTTTTCCTCTGCTTAACAGCACGCAAAAAGCCGGAAGATTACTGTTTTCACTTCCCAGTCCATAGCTCAGCCAAGAACCAAAACTTGGACGATTCCCCACTTGAGCGCCTGTTTGGAAAAATGTCAATGCCGGATCATGGTTGATCGCTTCAGTATGCATAGACTTCACAATGCAGATATCATCTACGACTTTGGCAGTATGCGGGAAAATAGAGGAGATCCAGGCGCGACTTTCTCCATATTGCTGGAAAGGGAAATAGGAACCAACAAGTGGGAAAGAACTTTGTCCGGCTGTCATTCCTGTCAATCGTTGACCCGCACGGATAGATTCAGGGAGCTCTTGACCCATATTTTTATTCAAAAGTGGCTTATAATCGAACGTCTCCAACTGACTGGGAGCACCATTCTGAAACAGATAAATAACCCGCTTTGCCTTTGGCGCAAAATGAGGGAGGGCATCCATAATGGCATCTTCCGAAGGACTTCCTCCTTTGAATAAATCAGGAATCAGAAGTGATCCCAATGCTGCACTTCCCACTCCCAAACTCAGTCGGGAAAGGAATTTACGTCTATTCAAATTAAGTCCTTGCTCTAAAATCTCCTTTTCCATATCAGGACTTAGTTATCGTTTCTTCCAGATTATACATACTTACAATTACCTGCATCAGGGCAGCCGTTTCAGGTTTGATGTTTTTTTCGTCCAGTGGATACTCGCCTACTTCCAGAGTTGGCTTGATCTGATCAGGATTTTCAGTGAATCTGTTGAGCTGATCTTTAAAATATCCGGATAGGATTGATTTCTCTTTGGTGCTCATTTCGCGGCAGAGGATTCGTTTGAATGCCATCTCTATCGCTTTCTCACTATTTTGATTTTCATTCAACAGAGTACTGGCCAATACCCGAGAAGCTTCCAAGACCATTGGATCATTCATCATCACCAAAGCCTGAAGAGGCGTGTTGGTTCTTCCTCTTCCAATCTCGCATCTGTCCCGATTACTCGAGTCGAAGATGATTGCCTTTGGCGGCGGAACAGTCAGTTTGATGAAGTTGTAAATTCCTCTACGGTACAGATCATCTCCTTTGTCCTGAATATAGGTGGCCAAAACTCCTCGACCAGAAGTTGCAGATTCCCAGATTCCCGACGGCTGATACGGTTTGACACTCGGACCGCCGAGTTTTTCATGGAGCATCCCGCTGCTTGCCCAAACCAAGTCCTGGATGTTTTCCGCGGGTAATCTCATGCGAGAAGCACGAGCCAGGTACACATTATCCGGATCGATTTGAAGATGCTCTTTGGTGATTGCTGCGGATTGTTTGTAGGTCGACGAACTTAGGATTTGCTTCAGTAATCGCTTAATATCCCAGCCATTCTCCATGAAATCTACTGCGAGCCAATCCAATAATTCAGGATGGCTTGGCAGGTCTCCCTGCATCCCAAAGTCTCCGGCTGATTTCACGATTCCTCTTCCGAAGATCTCTTGCCAAATCAAGTTGACGAATACTCGCGCAGTTAAAGGATTGTCCCGATCGGTTGCCCATTTGGCTAATCCAAGCCTATTTTTCTCAGCGTTATCGGGAAATTTCAGAATTGAAGATGGAGTAGATACTTCGACAGGTATGGTAGGCGCATCGTAAACTCCCCGGTCTAAAATATAGGTGGTCCGCTTTTCCTCACCTTCGAGTTCTCCCATCACTGAGATACTCAGGCGAGCGGTGTCTTTGTGATTGACAAAGTTCAGAATGCCGGAAAGGTCTTCCTGCTCTACCCAAAGAATCGGAGTTTTCGCAGGTTTCGAAGTGCTTACGTCCCCTTCAAATCCTTTTTCAAGGGAATTGTTGAAGAATGCGAACATCTGATAATAATCCTTCTGTGAAATGGGATCATACTTATGGTCATGGCATTGCGCGCATTCCATTGTGATTCCGAGAATTCCTTTGCTAAACGTATTCGTTTTGTCCAGAACATATTCGATTCGGTATTCCTCATGAATTACGCCGCCCTCCTCCGTGTATTTGTGATTTCTGTTGAAAGCTGTGGCGAGAATCTGTTCCTTGGTGGCGTCTGGCATCAGGTCTCCCGCGAGTTGCCAAGTGAGAAACTCATCATATGGAAGATTTTTATTAAAAGCATGAATCAGCCAATCCCGGTATGGCCATTGAGATCTGATATTATCGTCCTGATAGCCATAACTGTCGGAATATCTGGAAATATCCAGCCAAAGGATCGCGAGTTTTTCTCCAAAAGCATCATCTGCCAAAAGACCATCGAGTAGATCCTCATAGGTGTTTCCTCCTGAAAAGTCCCCGAATTTATCCAAAATTTCCGGGCTGGGAGGGAGGCCTGTCAGATCAAGACTTGCTCTCTTGATCAACTCATGTGGTTTGGCTTCAGGATTTGGCTCAAGACCGATTTCCTCCATTTTCCGAAGGGCGAAAAGATCTAATTCATTTGTTGCCCATTCAGTTTTTTCCGGAAGTGTTGGTTTTTTAGCCTTTACAAAAGCCCAGTGAGGTTCATATTTTCCACCTTGCTTGATCCATGCTTTAATCAACTCAATTTCTTTTTCACTCAGGGAAAGATTGGATTCCGGAGGAGGCATGAGTTCCGTTGGGTCGGCAGAAGTGATTCTATGGTAGACTTCAGATTGTTCGATATTTCCTGCCACTAAAGCGAACTTGCCCGGACTTTCTTTCAAAGCTGCGAAAGCTCCTTCTTCTGTGTCCAAACGCAGATTTGCCTCCCGCTTATTTGCATCAGGGCCGTGGCAAGCAAAGCATTTATCTGAGAGAATGGGTCGAATATGGAAGTTGTAGCTTACAGCTTCATTATCAACAAGCTTGAATTCTGGTTGAGTAGAGTTTTGGCAACCCCAGCAAAACATGGCTGAGAAAAAAAGTGAACAAATCCTCCTGAGACAAGTAATTAGCATCTTGGGTTAATTAATTAATTCCGAAATAAGATATGGAAAAAAATTAGAAAAGTAGACGGCTATTTCTGGCTTTTTTAAAAAAACAAAACAGAAAAAAAGCCGGCTGAATTGAGCCGGCTTTCAAATTATTTGAATATTGAGAAATCAAAAGTTTCCAGAAACTTCGTCGTGAAGTCCCCTTCAATGAATTTCGGGTCGTTGAGCAAAGCGATGTGAAATGGAATTGTGGTTTTGATACCATCGATTACAAATTCTTCCAGAGCTCTTTTCATTCTCACGATTACTTCTTCTCTCGACTGACCGCTGACAATCAGCTTAGCAATCATGGAATCGTAATTTGGTGGAATAACGTAACCAGCATAGACGTGCGAGTCAACTCTAACGCCTCGTCCACCCGGAATATGAAGATTCAGGATTTTTCCCGGACTAGGTCTGAATCCATGAGCGACGTCTTCAGCATTGATTCGGCACTCCATTGCAAATAGCTTTGGAAAATAATTTCTTCCGCTGATAGTTTCGCCGGCTGCTACCTTGATTTGTTCTTTGATCAGATCAAAATCAGTCACTTCTTCTGTAATCGGATGCTCCACCTGAATACGGGTGTTCATTTCCATGAAGTAGAAGTTGCGATTCTTGTCCACAAGGAATTCGATCGTACCTGCACCTTCGTATTTGATGGCTTCAGCACCTTTGATAGCAGCCTTACCCATTGCTTCACGGAGTTCGTCTGTGATGAATGGAGATGGCGTTTCTTCTACCAGCTTCTGATGTCTTCTCTGGATAGAGCAATCACGCTCAGAAAGATGACAAGCTTTTCCTGTTCGGTCACCGACGATTTGAATTTCGATATGGCGGGGTTCTTCCACGAATTTTTCCAGGTACAAGCCATCGTTTCCGAAGGCAGCACTTGATTCCATTCTTGCGTCATCCCAAGCCTTTTTGAAATCCTTATCTTCTTTGACAATTCTCATTCCGCGGCCACCACCGCCGGCAGTTGCTTTCAGAATGACAGGGTATCCAATTTCATTCGCGATTACCAGACCATGCTCAATAGAATCGATTAGACCTACAGAACCCGGTATTGTTGGAACACCGGCTTCCTTCATGGTTGCTTTCGCCGTGGCTTTGTCACCCATTTTGGCGATCATATCCGGGCTTGCACCGATGAACTTGATGTTATATTCCTCACAAATTCTTGAAAACTCAGCATTTTCTGAAAGGAATCCATACCCGGGATGAATTGCATCTGCATTGGTGATCTCTGCTGCTGCAATGATTCTCGGAATATTCAGATATGATTCCCGACTTGGCGCAGGTCCGATACAAACTGCTTCGTCTGCAAATCTAACGTGCAAACTGTCTTTGTCTACCGTGGAGTAAACTGCTACTGTCTTGATCCCCATCTCTTTGCAGGTACGGATGACTCTAAGTGCGATTTCGCCTCGATTTGCTATTAATATTTTTTTGAACACAGATTTTTTCTTTGGGTGTGAAAAATTAACCAGCTGGGTCTACCAGGAATAATGGCTGATCGTATTCGACCGGAGTAGCATTTGAAACCAGGATTTTCACGATTTTTCCTGAAATCTCAGATTCAATTTCGTTAAAGAGTTTCATTGCCTCAATGATGCAAACAGTCTGACCGGCTTTAATAGAATCGCCTTCTGTGACAAACAAAGGAGAGTCAGGACTTGGAGTCAAATAGAAAGTCCCGATCATTGGAGATTTGATCTCCAGCAAGTTGGAAGGGATTACTACAGGAGGCTGAATAGCAACTGGTGCCGGAATATGGGGAGCTGCAACTGGTGCAGGAGCGTGAATGTGCGCAGGTGCACTTTCTGCTATTCTTACCTGACCCGGATCTGAGTATTTTTTTATTGAAAGTTCAAATTCGTCTGTTTTAATCTTCACTTCCGCCAAACCGGAATTTGAGATATAATCGATCAGTTCCTGAATCTCTTTTGCTTTCATAGGGGTCTTTTTTTGAGGGACGTTTTCAGACATCTTTTGTTGGGTTTAAAACAATAAAGCTGCGTGATTTTTTTAATGTCGCACAGCTAAAGTTAACTTATTTTACTCTTTCTGAGTAAGAACCATCTCTTGTGTCTACTCGAATCATTGTGTCTTGCTCCACAAAAAGAGGGACCATCACGATTGCTCCGGTTTCCATAGTTGCCGGTTTCTGAGCATTAGTAGCAGTATCGCCTTTGATACCTGGCTCTGTATAGGTTATCATCAATTCTACAAATGGGGGTAATTCAACAGCAAGTGGGGTTTCAGTTTCGTCGTGAACCATGATGTCCACAAATTGACCATCCTTCAAAAGCTTTGGCCTTTCGATCAATTTTTCTTGAATTGAGATTTGTTCGAAAGTATTTGTGTCCATAAAGTTGTAGCCCATCTCATCTGCATAGAGGAATTGATGAGGTCTTTTTTCAACTCGTGCGGTGATCACTTTTTCACCGGCATTGAAAGTCTTATCTAAAGTTTTACCACTCGTAAGACTTTTAAACTTTGTTCTTACGAAAGCTGGACCTTTTCCTGGTTTCACATGCTGGAAATCCGTAATAGAATAAATATCATTGTTTAATACAAGACAAAGTCCGTTCTTAAAATCTGCTGTACTTGCCATATTTGGTTGTTTTTAATTATTCTTTAGAAATTATTTGGGATCGTAAGCCCATTTTAAATAAATGGAACCCCAGGTGAATCCCCCTCCAAATGCTGCAAGTATAAGATTGTCTCCTTTTTTGAGTTGGCTTTCATAGTCCCAAAGACAAAGCGGAATAGTAGCAGCAGTGGTGTTGCCGTACTTTTCAATATTCAACATTACTTTATCCTGTCCGATTCCCATTCTATTTGCTGTAGCATCAATGATACGCTTATTCGCTTGATGCGGAACAAGCCACGCAACATCTTCGCCCTTCAATCCATTTCTTTCCATGACTTCAGCACTCACCTCAGCCATGTTTGTCACTGCAAATTTATAAACCGTAGATCCTTCCTGAAATGCGTAATGCTCCCTTGCTGCCAGGGTTTCAAGGGTGGCAGGTCTTCTACTTCCTCCGGCTTTCATGTGAAGGTAATGCTCCCCTGAGCCATCTGATTTTAGAATTGCATCCATTATTCCATAATCCTCTGTTGTTGCTTCAAGCAATACCGCACCGGCACCATCTCCAAATAGAATGCAGGTGGCTCGATCTGTATAATCAACGATAGATGACATCTTATCAGCACCCACGACGATTACTTTTTTATGTGTTCCTGCCTGGATGAACTGACTTCCCATTTGTAGGGCGTATAAAAATCCTGAACAGGCAGCTGAAATGTCAAAACTGAAACTCTTTTTAGCACCGACTTTATCAGCGATGATGTTTGCCGTTGCCGGGAAGGGCATGTCCGGCGTTACAGTAGCACAGATAATCAATTCGATATCCATCGGATCAGTACCTGTCTTTTCCAAAAGGCCTTTTACAGCCTCAATTCCCATTACAGATGTACCCTGGTTTTCACCTTTTAATATCCTGCGTTCTTTAATCCCTGTTCTCGAAACGATCCACTCATCGTTTGTTTCAACCAGTTTTTCCAATTCTTTATTGGTGAGGATGTATTCAGGAACATATCCCTGAATTCCGGTTATCATGGCTCTGAGTTTGGTCATTTTTCTGATTTTAATTTGAAGCCTTTTGTCTTGGCTGAGCTTCTTACTGGGTTGGTGTTTGCACTGACTTCTGAAAGAGAAGTGCAAAAATATTACAAATGTCAGTCTCCACCAAACCAAATACTGATGCTAAGACCTAATGGTTTGACAGACAGTGTTTTTGTATTGGGTAAAACAAAAAAAAATCCACTCGCCAAAGCAAATGGATTTTCAATAAATGATAGAAGGCTAAAATTAAGCCGTGATTTCTTTCTCAATGATAACTTGTCCTTTGAAGTACAATTTACCGTCCAACCAGTAAGCTCTGTGTGGCAAGTGCATTTCACCTGTAGTTTGGCATTTAGCCAATCCTGGGGCTTCCAACTTGTAGTGAGTTCTTCTTTTATCTCTTCTGGTTTTCGAAATTTTTCGTTTAGGATGTGCCATTTTATGCGTGGTTTTTAATTATTCCTTGTTTTTTAACTTTTTCAATAATTCCCATCTGGGATCGATTGGTTCATTTTCTTCTTCACCGGATTCTGAATCATCACCAGTCTTTTCAGCTGCCGATTTGTCAATGTAAGCATATCCGCCTTCACCTTCGTAATCCTCATTATCCAATTCATTTCTATAATCCGGGTGAATCTTCTTAAGTGGCAAAGCCAATAAGATAAATTCGTAGATCAATTGAGCAACATTGACAACCGGGGTGTCCCTGGTAACCATAATTACATCTTCATTGATTTCCTGTTCTTCGGAGCCGTACTTGTAGATGATCTTTTCTGTGAAATCGAGCGGGTGATCAAACTCCTCCAAACTTCTGTCACAGGTCAGCCTCACGGAGCCTTTGATGTGAAAAGACATGTCTATCAGATTTGATCCTTTTTCCATGATAACCCGTACGGTTAACTGGCCTTGTTTTACTATTTCATTGTCTTCAAAATGCTGGAAAAATGAATCTCCAATCTGGAAGTCAATTTCGTGTCTTCCCTCTTTGAACTTAATTACTTCAATATCAAAGGTTTTAAAGAATTTCACGATTACTTAGCTCGATTTAAGAGCGCAAATTTAGGAAATATTTTAAAAAGTTTGAAACAGAATTTAAAATATTCTTTGGTACACTCATTTATAAGTATCCTTTTTGGATTATTTAGTCCAAAATCTCCTCAGGATGATGCAGTGCGATGATGTCTGAAGCCAGTAGAATTGCCGCCCGCATCGATCCCTCGTCTGCCATATTTTTACCCGCGATATTGTAAGCAGTTCCATGATCCGGTGAGGTCCGGATGACTGGAAGACCTGCGG
>JBILPR010000165.1:0-9304 GCA_044373795.1 Algoriphagus sp.
TTTTCAATTTCAGAAACTTAAATCAATTGCATTTTTATTAAGGATGACTATCCGCCTTCTTACCACAGACAAAAAAACCAGGTCCGAAGTCCAAATGTGGGGGCTGTGGACTATCGACGGTCTGCTGTGGTCGAGATTATCCGCTACTCAAAACTCTACAGATCTCAGCTGCCCAAAAAGCGGAGAATCAATTTTACTTGTCTGTGATTTCAAGGATTGGAGAACCGTTTGATCCATTTGGAAGTCTGATTTCCAGCATCATGGAAAGCGTGGGCGCGATATCAGTAATGGATGCGTGACGGGAACTGCTTCCATGCTTTACGCCCCATCCAAAAAACAGGATCGGAACATTCGTGTCATAAGAAAAGCCTGTTCCATGGGAAGTACCTCTTGCTCCTCCGGTTAGCCATCCCGGCTCCAAAATCAATAATAAATCCCCTGAAGATTTATGGTTGTATCCCATCTGAAGAAGCGCAGGCCTGTCTTGGGTGAAGGCTGTGTTTCTCATTGCTGCAGAAGTATAGACCTCTTTGATGCCTTTGAATTTCATGAGAAATTTAGCCAGGTCTTCTTCCATATCTGATATTTTGACACCCTTTTCCTTGGCTAATTCTGAGTTAAGAAAAATTTGTTCATTGGAAAAGTTCAGGATCCAATCACCCACTCCATAATTCTGCTGAGTATATCCCCTTAGTTGTCCGGAAACATAGGCCACATTAAGATTGCCTGCGGGCACGTTTTCACTTACCATATGCGTGGCAACTTCTGCTACTCCATGATCTGCAGAAAGGAAAACAAGGTATTCACCCTTGCCATAAGTTTTGTCCAAGTAATTCAGAAACTGCTCCATTTCCAGATCGAGTCTTAGGTAATTATCTTCGACTTCTTTGGAAGCCGGGCCAAACCGATGTCCGATATAATCCGGTGATGAGAAACTCACAGCCAGAAAATCTGTCTCTCCGCGCTTTCCAAGTTGTTCTCCTTCTATTGCTGCATAGGCGAAGTCCAGGGTGAGACTATTTCCAAAAGGTGTGGCGGCAATCAGTCCATAACTATCATTGTTCGCTCTTAGCGAATCAAGGATATAAGGAAATGTAGGTGTTTCTTTTCCGATAAAGGGAGCTTCAAAATTGTTGTCGTCGTCGATGCTTTGCTTGTAAGTTTCGATTGGGTAGAGTGGTTCCCAAGTTTTACTCAGGTATGAATCTGGAAGTTTCTTGGCGTTGAAATCCTGAACCCATTTTGGAAGTGTATCATAATAATATGTGGAAGTCATGAAATCCCCATTTTGGCTATCATACCAATAGGCATCTCCTAAGTGTCCTGCGGGAAGGCTTGCACCCCGATCTTTGATCGCCAAACCGACTACTTTTGATCTTTTATTTGTTGCAAATCTCAACTCATCTGTAATGGTGGTTGTGAGCAGATTTCTAGGGCTAATTTGTCCATTGGAAGGTGTTCCTCCCACATTTGTCACTGTGGTGTCCTCTGCACAATAGATAGATTTATTGAGGCTTGGTACATACCAGTTGTTTCCGATAATTCCGTGGGTGGCAGGCGTTGTGCCGGTGTAAACAGATGCGTGTCCTGGTCCGGTGAATGTAGGAATGTAATTGTAATGCCCGTTTTTCATCATGAAACCTTCATTCATCAAGCGCTTAAATCCGCCTTCGCTGTAGCGATCTGCGAATTTGTACAAGTACTCTTGTCTCATTTGGTCAACTATAATCCCGACAATAAGCTTTGGCTTTTCTTGTGTGCTCTGAGCAAATGAAGTCCCCAGGGTCAGGACCAGATAAAAAACAATTATTCCAAATTTTTTCATCGCGTAGTTAATTATTGTTTCTAAAGATAAGAATAAGCCTCAATCCATGGAAAGCTGCTTTTTAAAATGAACAAAACATTCGACCTTAGAAATTCAAATTTCACCTGATTTTCATGAAAAAATTACTTTGGCTCCCTCTGTTTCTGCTTTTTGTCAGCGGTACTTTTGGTCAATCTTTCTTTGAAGACGGGCTTAGCGGGGAATGGCACAAGGCCAGAAGAGAGGCTCTTCGCCAACTGATGCCTGCAAATTCGGTTGCCGTGATTTTTAACAATCCAGTGAAAAACCGATCAAATGATGTGGATTTCATCTACCATCCGAACACGGATTTTTTCTACCTGACAGGGTTCCGAGAGCCAAATTCAGTCTTGGTAATCTTTAGCGAGCAGCGGGATTTGGGAGATTTCACTACAAATGAACTCATCTTTGTGCAGCCGCGGGATGTACGGGCTGAGATGTGGAATGGAAAACGGCTTGGGGTTGATGGAGTTAAAGAAAAACTCGGCTTTGAGCAGGCATTCCTTTTTGATCAATTCGGAAAAGAACCCTTGCTGGATTTTAATGCTTTTGATACCATTTTATCCTTCAATCTTCAAAATGAGGTGGAGGAAAGCAGTTCAAATGAGCCTTTGTTGGGCATGATCTCCACTTTCAAATCGGCTTCTCTCTATCCGGAAAAGCTTTCTGAAGTTAACATTCAGCTGTATGAATTGATCCGGGCAACAGATTTGGAGAACTCCGCAAATGTGGCCCAGGTCATCGGAAGGTATCGTCAGCGATATCCGGAAGTAGAAAATGATCCTGTTTTAAATGACTTTTTGAATGCAGATTCACCGGAAAAAAGGATGGTTGTAAAGGCGAAAGTTCCTGAGCAGAAATTGAATATTTCAGCTTTGACTCAAATGATGGAAGTTTTGAGAGAAGTGAAAACTGTCGAGGAACAAGTCTTGATGCGCAAGGCCAGTAAAATTTCAGCAATAGGTCAAATCGAGGTAATGAAAGCGGCCAAAGTCGGAATGTCCGAGCGAGAGATCCAGGGTATTCATGAGTTCATCTACAAAAGATATGGAGCAGAAAGTGTCGGGTATCCATCAATCGTAGGTGGAGGAAATAATGGATGCATCCTTCATTACATCGAAAACGACCTGAAAAGTGTCTATCAGAGATTGTTACTAATGGACCTTGGAGCGGAATGGAAAGGATATACAGCAGATGTGACCCGCACAATTCCGGTCAACGGAAAATTCAACGAGGAAGAAAGAGCCATTTACGAACTCGTGCTGAAAGCTCAAGATGCCGGGATTGCTCTCTGCAAAGAAGGAATGGAATTTTCCGAGATTGGAAAAGAGGCTAAAAGAATCATCGATACCGGATTGGCAGATTTGGGAATAATAAAAAAAGGGGAACGTCATAACTTTTTTCCCCATGGCACAAGCCACCATCTTGGACTGGATGTTCATGATCGTGGAGGTTATGGACCTTTGAAAGCAGGGGCGGTGTTGACTGTGGAGCCAGGGATTTACATTCCGGACGGAAGCAAATGCGATCCTAAATGGTGGGGAATTGCCGTGAGGATTGAAGATGATATTCTGATTACTTCCACCGGACCGGTGAATCTTTCCGGCGACGCTCCGAGAACTATTTCCGCGATTGAGCAGATGATGCGGATTCCAAGCGTGCTGGAAAACTGGGTGCTTCCGGAGATAGAGTGAGTTTTTCTCGCCACGGCGGAGCGATGGCTCAAAGAAATTCTCATAAGAGGGGCCTCTAAATTTTTGGTTAATCGAATACTCTGACTGCTTTTTTCTCTGCGCTTTCTGCTCCTTTGCGGTGAAAAAAGGAGAAAAATTTTTTGCCACGGAGATCGCAAAGGAAAATTTGGAGGTCGCAAAGGTTATATGAAACTCTGTGATCTCTCAGTTGACTTTAATGTACTCCGCGGTGGATAATTTTTCAGCAATCTTTTACCACTGAGATCAAAGGAAAATTTGGAGGTCACAAAGGTTATATCAGACTCTGTGACCTCTCAGTTGACCTTAGTGTACTCCGCGGTGGATAATAATTCATCAATCTTTTTACTGCGGAGACGCCGAGAAATCAAAGCATTGAGCAATTCAAATTATTAGCGACCAGAAATATTTTTTCTATCTAGTCTTCATGCCTAATTAAAAAATCTTTGCGCCGTTGCGTCGTTGAGAGAAAACATTAAAAACAAAGGCCTGCTGTTAGGCGGGCCTCTGCGGGAGATTGCAGCCTTCTTGCTCCGAAGCCTTACTTACTCTTCAGGTCGCCTCGCTTGATGGATCTGATGAATTGAGACCAGGCAAATGGGTCTAAAAGTCTCAAAGGTCGAGGGCCATACAAATCCTGATTTTGCATCATTTGACCCTGCTGGAAATACCTGAAATTCTCATTGCCAGAGGCAGGCATTGACTCCGCCCAGCGTAGCAGCATTTCAGGACTCATATTCGCCCGGCTGATGGACATCGGGTCTACCACATTCATGGCAATGATAGCCTTCTTGAATTCTTCTTCAGTCGGATAAGGCATTACCTCTATTTCCGCCAGGGCAATCTCATCCACTTCCATAGTCAAGATCAAGCTGATTCGATCATTCTCCACTTTATCGGGAACTTTGAAGGACTGTTTTTTCAGTCCGATAAATGTGAAAACTATGCTATCTCCCTCCAAAACGGGCATCGAAAAATATCCGAATCTTCCGCTCGAGGTTCCGCGACCTTTCTTTGGCACGTAGATGTTTACCCCAGGCACGGCATCTGTACTATCTGAATTCAGAATGATCCCTGATAATTGGATTACCTTTTTTTCTCGGGTATCCTGGGCTTTTGCCAGTTGGATCGAAAAAATGAAACCCAAGAGGAAAATAAGTGCGGATTTATATATAATTGAATGCTTCACAAGTAAATAAACTTATAGAACTGGCAATGGTTGCTAATCAGATGCGATTATAGTCTAATTTCAGCTGAATTTTTTTTATCATTAGCATAAACTGAGTTAAAACTTACAAATGCGCTTAAAAAATATCAGTTTAAACTACGGGCTCCGAATTTTCAAAGCTCTATCCGAAGAGCCAAGGGTTCGGATCATTCATTTGCTGATGTTGAATAAGGAGCTCAGTATTTCGGATGTCGAGCATATTTTGGATTTCACCCAAACTAAAACAAGTCGACACCTGATTTATCTCAAAAATGCAGGACTGCTGGGAAGTCGGAGAGTGGATCAATGGATGTTTTATTACATCCTGGAGGAATACATTGAAATCATTCAGCAAATTTTCAAGTTTATACAAAAAGACCCAAGCCTCCTTAAGGATCAGGAGACTTACGAAATCCTGAAATCCAATCGGGAGCTTGCGATCAATAAAATTCAGAATAATCAGTACCGACGTTAATTACCCTTGAAAACTTACCAACACATCTTCTTCGATCTGGACCACACACTCTGGGATTACGATCGAAATGTCTCCGAATCACTCTCAGAATTATATCTGGTTTATAAGTTGCAGGAACAGGGAATTCCCACTTTCGATCATTTCTTCGCATCCTTCATATATATCAATTTCCAGCTTTGGGATTGGTACAACATGGGAAAAATTGATAAGGAAAACCTTCGGAAAGAGAGATTCCCGAGAATTCTCGCGCATGCCGGAGTCATCGATTGGATGATACCGGCGAGCTTCGAAGAAGACTTCATGAGTCTGACTTCCTCCAAGCCGCACGTTTTCCCTTATTCAAAAGAGATCCTGACCTACCTGAAGGAAAAGTATAAACTTCATGTCATTACAAACGGATTCAATGAATCGCAGGCAAAAAAGATGAGTTCGTCCGGACTCGATATCTATTTTGATTTGGTGGTGACATCCGAGACCACCGGCCATAAAAAACCGGACCCGCGCATTTTCTACCACACGATGGATCAGTTAAATACCCAGGCAGAACATTGCCTGATGATAGGAGATAATCCTGCGTCCGATATTCTCGGAGCTCAGCGAGCAGAAATAGATCAGGTCTTTTTCAACCCGGGAAAAATTGAAATAGACCTCAAACCGACTTACACGATTTCCCATTTGAAAGAATTAGAGGCCCTTCTTTGATCCTCATTTGTCCCCAAAATCTCTGTCCAATCCGTGGCTTTGCCTTATCTTTGGCCCACCAGAATCACATAAACTCCAAATAGTATGTTAAAAGGATTTTTCAACGTGCCGGCACCAGTGAACGAACCGGTAAAAGGATATGCTCCAGGAAGTCCCGAGCGAAAAGAATTACAACAAGCGCTGAAAGATGCTCGAGCAACGCAAATTGATGTGCCGATGTACATTGGAAGCGAGGAAGTGAGAACCGGCAAAACCCGCCCGATGTCTCCTCCTCACGATCACCAGCATATTTTGGGTTATTTCCATGAGGGCGATGCTTCTCATGTGGAGCAGGCGATCAATGCTGCTTTGGGAGCAAAGTATGCCTGGGAAAATATGGCTTGGGAGCAAAGGGCTGCGATATTTCTGAAAGCAGCAGATCTGCTGGCCGGACCATATCGCTCCAAAATCAATGCAGCTACCATGCTGGCTCAATCCAAAAATGCCATGCAGGCGGAGATCGATGCGGCTTGTGAATTCATCGATTTCCTTCGATTCAATGTGAAATACATGACTGAGATCTATGCTCAGCAGCCTCCTGTTTCCGGAAACGGCGTATGGAATCGTCTGGAGCAGCGTCCATTAGAAGGCTTTGTGTTTGCCTTGACACCGTTCAATTTCACCGCAATCGCCGGAAATCTACCGACTTCTGCTGCCATGATGGGAAATACCATCGTTTGGAAACCGGCCTATACACAGATCTATTCTGCACAGGTTTTGATGGAAGTTTTCAGAGAGGCAGGCGTGCCTGATGGAGTGATCAACCTGATTTATGTAGATGGGCCAACTGCCGGCGAGATTATTTTCAAACATCCGGATTTTGCCGGAATTCACTTTACAGGTTCCACCGGAGTATTCCAGCATGTTTGGAAGACTATCGGTGAAAACATCAATCGCTACAAATCCTATCCAAGAATAGTAGGTGAGACAGGTGGAAAAGACTTTGTAATCGCTCATAAATCTGCCAATCCAAAAGCTGTTGCCGTCGGTTTGGTGAGAGGATCTTTTGAATATCAGGGTCAAAAATGCTCTGCTGCTTCCCGTGCTTACATCCCTTCGAATATCTGGGAAGATGTGAAAAAATACATGCTGGAAGATCTTGCCGACATGAAAATGGGCGGAACGGAAGACTTCACCAACTTCATCAATGCAGTAATTGACGAGAAATCTTTCGATAAAATCTCCAAATACATCGCGGATGCGAAAGCAAACCCGATCGTTGAAATCATCGCAGGAGGCAATTGCGATAAATCGAAAGGCTATTTCATCGAGCCAACTGTGATCCTCACCAAAGACCCGATGTACACCACGATGTGCGAGGAGATCTTCGGTCCGGTATTATCGATTTATGTTTATCATGAAGATCATTTTGAAGAAGCCTTGGAATTGGTCGATAAGACTTCTCCTTATGCGTTGACTGGCGCTATTTTCTCTCAGGATCGATACGCGATTGAGTTTGCAACGCAGAAACTTAAAAACGCCGCCGGTAACTTCTACATCAATGACAAACCAACCGGAGCAGTCGTGGGTCAGCAGCCATTTGGCGGAGCAAGAGCTTCCGGCACCAATGACAAAGCTGGTTCGATGATCAACTTGCTGAGATGGGTTTCTCCTCGCACGATCAAAGAAACCTTTGTGTCGCCGGTGGATTATCGATATCCATTTTTGGGGAAAGATCTTTGAGTGACCTTTGAGGTTTTAAAAAACCTCGAAGGTCTTGGACGTCAAGTAAACAACGGTTGAGATATTTCAATACCTCAGTTCTTGAAAGAAAATTAGCTAACCCTTGAGTTGTTGAATTGACTCAAGGGTTTTGTATTTTAAAACAATCATACTTTTTGACGATGAAACAAAATGTCGATTTTTTCGAATCCGGAAAAATATTCCATGTATATAGCCGCGCAATCGGAAATGAGACGCTTTTTAAAGAGCCAGAGAATTATAGATTTTTCCTTGAGAAGTTCGATTTCTATTGTAGTCAGGTTCTTGAAACCCTAGCTTATTGCCTTATCCCAAATCATTTTCATTTTCTTGTAAGAATTAATGAAAATGCTTCAAATCAAGAAGTGGTAAAGTCCTTTTCAGATTTTTTGAATTCGTATACTAAATCTTTCAATAAAACGAGCGAAAGAAACGGAGGGCTGTTTCAGCGATAATTCAAAAGAAAACGAATCGAAAATCAAGATTATCTCACCAGAATAATTCTTTACATCCATTTGAATCCCGTTAAACATAAACTCACCAATGATTTTTCCAACTGGAAATATTCCTCATTTAATGCCTACTTAAGCGACAAGCCTTCAAAGATCAATCGGGATTTGGTTTTAGAATGGTTTGGAGGTAAGGAAGAATTCAAAAAGTTTCATTTTCAAAACAAGGAAAGTTATCTGCCGGAAGAGTTAAAGCTGGATTGAAAAACAAAACCCTTGAGGATTTTTAGATCTCAAGGGTTTTGTCAAAATTTTGGAGGTTATAAAAGCTAAAGGAAAGTAAATCAAACCTTCGAGGAGATTTCCCCTTCCTTCGTCAGTAGAAATAACACCTCAAAGGTTTACGTCAACATCGCTCCATCCACCTGTATCACTTGTCCGGAGATGTAGCTGCTCATGTCTGAACCCAGGAATACGCAAGCATTTGCCACCTCTTCCGGCTGGCCACCGCGCTTCATCGGGATTCCATCTCTCCAGCCCTGAACGGTTTTTTCATCCAATACCGCTGTCATTTCAGTTTCTATGAAACCTGGCGCGACTGCATTGGATCGGATATTTCTGGAACCAAGTTCCAAAGCAATTGACTTTGTGAATCCGATGATTCCTGCTTTTGAAGCAGCATAGTTTGCCTGACCGGCGTTGCCTTTGATTCCGACTACGGAAGTGATGTTGATGATGGAACCGGACTTGGCTTTCATCATCGTGCGAGTCACCGCTTTTACGGTATTGAAACAAGACTTCAAGTTGATTCCGATCACTTCGTCCCAGGCTTCTTCTGTCATTCTCATGAGCAGGTTATCGCGGGTGATTCCGGCATTATTGACCAAAATATCCAGTCCTCCAAATTCAGCCACCACGTTATTCACTAATTCTTCAGCAGCTTTGAAGTCAGATGCATCCGAGCGATAGCCTTTGGCTTTGATGCCGAAAGCAGACAATTCTGCTTCAAGCGCCTGGCCTTTTTCCACACTGGACAAAAAAGTAAAAGCGACATTTGCGCCTTCCTGAGCATATCTGATTGCAATTGCGCGACCGATGCCTTTAGAAGCGCCGGTGATCAATGCCGTTTTCCCTGAAAGTAATCCCATTGAGTTTAGAATTTTGTGTGGCCAAAAT
>JBILPR010000166.1:0-9280 GCA_044373795.1 Algoriphagus sp.
AGCTCAGTCCTGAACCATCGAACCAAATCACTTCATCGGGAAGGTCTGCCATCAAATTTTCCTTGGCATATTCGATCGCATCAGCGATGCTCAGGGTATTGTTCAATTGATCGGAAACCAACATCATCAATTGCTCTGCAAGGAAATTATCGCTGATTTTCATCATTTGGGCATAAATGCTATCCGCCGGCGTTGTCAGGAGTTTTTGAGGATCCGATTCGGAGTATTTTTCATTTTTGACAACCGTTACCTTTTTGCCCAAGGCTTCCGAAAGGAGAGTTGCGGTGAAATCTGCAGAAGTTTTGAAAGGAATGTCTCGCTCAAACTCCTGAGATTCTGCCTGGGGATTCAGGAAATAGCTGAATTCATTTTTGTGCTGGTCTCTTTGAAAATTGTAAGCGACCGTTCCGTCTGATTCGGTTTTCTTCAATGAAGACTCGAAGCGAATAGGGTAGGTAGTAAATGATTTCTCTCCACCTGCTTTTTCAAACCTTACCACATTTCCATAAATCGGGAAAGCCGACCGCTCCGCAGCGTAGTAAGAATTGTACCAATCCCAGGACCAGCCCGGGCCAAAAGCGTTCACCTGATTGAAGTTGTCCAGGAGATAGAGTTTCTTGGTTTGCTTGCGCAAAAAGTCCAGTGGAACTTCGTTTTTCAAATCAGGATGCAAAAATCCGGGATCTCCCGTTCCCCAGAAAATCAGAGAATCTCCACGCTCAAGGTAATTCAGACCATTCACCAGACTATCTCCCAAAACGGTATAGGCTGTGTAAAAAGTAAAAAGCTTGGTGTTGGATGCAGGGATGAAGTATTTGTCCGAATTGATATCAACCAAAACCTTGTCTTTGTCGGGATCCACCAGCATAAAACCCAAATGGCCTTTGTCGAAGACTTCAGATTTTGTGAGGGAATTATTGATCTTTTGGACAGTGCAGGAGCTGAGGGCAATCAGCAGAGGGAACATCAATTTCTTCATTCCCTTAAAATAAGAAAAGCCCTCCGATTTTCGGAGGGCCTTTCTTCTACTTGGTTGTGGTTTTTTATTGTTTGGTAATTGTCTTAGTCTCGGTAATGACTTCTTTTCCGTCCACCATTTTGATTTCTTTTTTGATCTCGATTTTTTCACTCATCGTTGCCGGACCGCTATGCGTTCCTTCGCTGATGTGAGGCGCGATGACCAAAGCTACGATTGACATCAATTTTATCAGGATGTTCATGGAAGGACCGGAAGTGTCTTTGAAAGGATCACCAACCGTATCACCAGTAACAGAAGCTTTGTGTGGTTCTGATTTCTTGTAGTACATCTCGCCGTTGATTTCAACGCCTTTTTCGAAAGATTTTTTCGCGTTATCCCAAGCACCACCAGCGTTTGACTGGAAGATACCCATTAACACACCCGAAACAGTAACACCTGCAAGCATGCCACCCAATACTTCCGGACCGAAGGCGAAACCAACGATAATCGGAGATAGAAGTGCAATAGCACCCGGAGCGATCATTTCACGGATAGAAGCTTTGGTAGAAATCTCCACGCATTTTTCATACTCAGGCTTAGCCTTGTATTCCATGATGCCTGGAATTTCTCTGAACTGCCGTCTCACTTCGTTCACCATGTCCATGGCTGCACGACCTACAGCTGCAATACACAGAGATGAGAATATGAATGGAATCATGCCGCCAACAAAAAGTCCGGCAAGCACATCTGCTTTGTAAATATCGATGGCGTCAATGCCGGCGATTCCAACGAATGCTGCAAACAATGCCAGGGAAGTCAAGGCTGCTGAAGCAATTGCAAAGCCTTTTCCTGTTGCTGCAGTAGTGTTACCCACTGCATCCAGAATGTCAGTTCTTCCTCGAACTTCCTCAGGAAGTTGACTCATTTCAGCGATACCACCTGCGTTGTCCGCGATAGGTCCGAAAGCATCGATTGCCAATTGCATAGCAGTGGTTGCCATCATTCCGGCTGCAGCGATTGCTACTCCGTAAAGACCGGCAAACTCATATGCTCCGTAAATACCACCTGCCAAAACCAGGATAGGAAGAACGGTAGATTCCATGCCTACTGCCAAACCACCGATGATATTGGTAGCGTGACCAGTTCCCGACTGCTTGATGATAGATAAAACCGGGCGCTTGCCCATAGCTGTGTAATATTCGGTGATGATTGACATCAATGTTCCTACCACAAGACCCAGGATGATTGCATAGAATACATCCATATTGGTGAACTCATATCCTCTGATGACAAGCGTCTCAGGAAGCATGTATTGAACTACAAAATAAGAAGCGATACCGGTAAATAGGATAGAAGACCAGTTGCCCATATTCAGAGCTTTCTGAACGTCACCCTGATCATCTTTAATTGTTACGAAAGCCATTCCCATGATTGAGAATATGATACCTAAGCCAGCTAATACCATTGGAAGCAAGATAGGAGCAATACCACCAAAGGCATCCACAGATACGATCTCACGACCCAAAACCATGGTAGCAAGGATTGTTGCCACATAAGAACCGAACAAATCGGCGCCCATTCCGGCCACATCACCTACGTTATCTCCCACGTTATCAGCGATTGTTGCAGGGTTTCTTACGTCATCTTCAGGTATTCCGGCTTCTACTTTTCCGACAAGGTCAGCTCCGACGTCAGCAGCTTTGGTATAAATTCCACCACCCACACGGGCAAAAAGCGCGATTGACTCAGCTCCTAAAGAGAAGCCCGCCAAAACTTCCAGGGCTTTTTCCATTTCAACACCATTTACTCCGGCACCTACACTGACTACAAACACTTGATATAAGATGATGAAAATTGATCCAAGACCTAAAACTGCCAGGCCTGCCACACCAAGACCCATCACAGATCCACCGGTGAAGGACACTTTCAATGCATGTTTCAAACTGGTACGAGCGGCTTGGGTTGTTCTAACATTTGCTTTGGTGGCGATTTTCATTCCTATGTATCCTGCGAAAGCAGAAAGGAATGCGCCAATCAAAAAGGAAATTGCAATTGTAGGATCTGAAGTTTCTACCAAAGTTCCTGACCAAGCCAGGACAATTGCGGCAATCACTGCGAAATAGGAAAGTACTTTCCATTCTGCTCTTAAAAATGCCATGGCTCCGTCGGCAATGTAGCCGGCAAGTTCAACCATATTTTCATCGCCTGTGTCTTGCTTGACAACCCAGGCAGACTTGATAGCCATTACAATCAGGCCGACAACTCCCAGTGCGGGAACCATGTAAATCAACGCTTGTTCCATAGAGTTTTAAATACCGTTGTATTCGTTTGTATTAAATAATTGCGCAAAGATATAATTTCTCCTGATCCTGCCAACCCGTAGAAAAAATCGTACTCCTGAGTGAATTCGAAGGCTTTATTGAATATTTTTCAATCGCACGCTGATTATTGTTGGAATTCTATGCTAAATGAGATTGAATTTTTCCAAAAAGTAAATTCCCGCTTTGAGAGCCGGTGTTCGGAACCTAAGAATTTATAAAGAATAATTCAGTTCCAGAGGGACAAAACAAAAGAAAGGGCAAGGATCAAAGAATTCCTTCAGGATTAAATGGGAAGAACAGCAAATTAGCTCGCCCGCCAGCTGCTTCATTAGAAATGTACAGGTTCCCGCTTGGATCAAAAGCGATTCCTTCCGGTTGCTTGAATAGTTTGGAATCCAGCCAGTGAACTTCGATAGGATTCAAATCTGCATCAAGTATCGAAAGCCAATTTCCGGTGGAAGAGATCATGTAAATTTTTTTTTCGAACGGGTGAAAAGCTGCTGCTGAAGGCTGAATTTTTAATGACTTTGATCCCTGATTTTGGAAAAGAGGAAAGAAATTTTTTCCCTCCAGCTTTTTGAAAGGCAGAGAGTCAAATTGAAGAGTTTCCAAATCAAATCTGAATGCCGAGGCTTCTTCAGCGTCCCTGTCAATTTTACATTCTTTGCAAAAAAGCCAAAGTTCATTTCCGCTTTCAGAAGCTATCATGGCTTCCATGTCTCGTTTGCCAATATTGGGAAATTGAAATTGAGTGGTTTCGTTGGTTTCCCCAAATGGATCCCTCACCCGATACAGATCGCCGTTGCTTTGAAGGACCCACGCGTCCCCATCGATTACGACCAGATCTTCAAAATCAGCTTTTTTCCCAAATTTCACTTTTTCGAGGATCTCGCCTGTCTTGGGATCTATTTGAAAAATTTCGGCAGATTCATCCTCCACAGCCCAAAGCTGATCGTCGCTAACCCATTCCAAACCAGAAATTTCTTTCAATTCATTCGGCAAAGAGACTGCTCTCATTTCATCCATTGAAAAGGAACTCAAAAATTTTTCTGGCATATCGTCGGCTTTTTTTTGAGAGCAATAAGAAAGAATCAAAAAACTACAAACAAACAATTTGGAGATTTGCATAATATTTAAACGAAAACTTTATATTCCATATTAATCTGCTCAAAATAAACTGTTAGAGATGGAAATTCAACTTCAAAATTTTGAAACCTGGATTCGAAAATTGTTTGCAACAGAATTGAAACCTGAGGTTTGTTATCATAATCTGGATCACACAGTTTCTATCGTGAAGCGGGTAGGGGAGCTCGCCCATTTTTACCAACTCCCCGAATCGGATCATTCTGATTTATTTCTTGCTGCTTGGCTGCATGATATTGGGTATTGGGATGGAAATCCTGCGGAGCATGAAGCCCATGGGGCCGAGATGGCTGGAGAGTTTTTGGGTCATTTCGGGATTAATTCGGATAGAATAGAAAGAATCCAATCCGCTATCCTCGCAACAAAGATTCCTCAGGAGCCCAAAGATCTATTCGAGGAGATACTTTGTGATTCTGATTTGTTTCATCTTGGCGGTGATAATTGGTTTGACCAAACTCTCCTCTTAAAAAAAGAACGGGAAAAAATCTCGGGCAAAGTGATGGAGTTATTGCCTTTTTTAAAGCTCTCAAGAGAATTTGTAAGCAAGCATAGGTTTCATACAGATTTTGCCAAAATCAACTTAGAGCCCCGGAAGCAAATCAATCTTGCCAAGCTCGATGGGATGATTTACCAGCTCGAATATCTTGTCAACGTCTGAAGAAAAGGCCGGTTATTAAAATTTTTCTGTTTAGAAAATCCCCTTTTTTAAGTAAACGGTTAATACTTCCAATCGGATTTTTTTAAACCCTGCAATAAAAAAAACTTGGTTTTGAGAATAGGGAAAGCTTAGATTGAAACTCAGATTTGTTTCCCTTGTATCGGGATTCAAATTTGGTTGAAATCAACTTTCCTGTATAGCGCTCAAAAATGAAAAAACGGCTTTGGTTCCTCTTTTTGGCAGGGGTATTCTCTGGTTTTATTATCTCACAGAATTTCGAATCCATTAACTCAGCAGATGTAAGATCCGCTCAAAAAATGATCAACCTGAATTTTGGGGATGCAGAAATTGATACGCTTTTATCCTATCTGGAAGACAACCGAAAAAGTTATGATTCTATGCGGACTTTCCCGCTGGGAAATGAGATCACCCCCGCATTATCCTTTGATCCTTATCCTCTGGATCTTCTGATCAAGCCCTCAACGGGATTGAATAAATGGGAAATCGACGAGAATGTAAAACTCCCGAAAGACAGAGAATCCATTGCCTTCTTATCCATCATGGAATTGGCAGGTCTGATCAAATCAAAGCAGATTTCATCACTTGAACTGACGGAGCTCTACCTGGAAAGAATAAAGAAACACGATCCTAAATTGCTTGCATTCATCACAGTCACCGAAGAGTTGGCTTTGTCACAGGCACGGCGGGCCGATACTGAAATCGCGAGAGGAAACTACAAAGGGCCGCTTCATGGGCTGCCTTACGGAATAAAGGATTTGGCTGCGATACCCAATTACCCGACGACTTGGGGAGCAGCGCCTTACAAAGATCAGGTAATCAATGAGACTGCAACTGTGGCCAAAAAGCTGGAGGAAGCAGGCGCGGTGCTTATTGGGAAAATGGTTTCCGGAAGTTTGGCGAGAGGTGATGTATGGTTTGGCGGGAAAACCAAAAACCCTTGGGATCTGACGCAGGGAGCTACCGGTTCATCGGCTGGATCGGCTTCGGCTACTTCCGCCGGATTGGTCGCTTTTTCCATCGGAACAGAGACACTCGGATCGATTATTTCCCCATCCACGCGCTGCGGAGTGACCGGACTCAGACCTACTTTTGGAGCAGTGAGCCGATCCGGATTTATGACACTTTCCTGGAGCATGGACAAGGTGGGCCCGATCTGCAGGAATGCAACAGATTGCGCGATCGTCTATGATTACATCAAAGGGCAAGATCATGCCGACAGATCTGTTCAGGATGCAGCATTTGAATATCTGGATGCCGCTAAACTGAAAGACCTTAAAGTAGGGTACTTTTCCAGTCAGTTTGAATCCGATACCACCGCAAATCGAGTTCATAATGAGCGGACACTGGCAGAATTCAGAAAATTAGGCATCGAGCCGGTAAAAGTTGATTTGCCGGAAGGATATCCATTTAAGGTTTTTGATATCATTCTCAGAGCTGAATCCGGGGCATTTTTTGATGAATTGCTTTTGTCCGGCAGAGACAGCCTGATGGAGGAGCATCACAAAGAGTCCCGGGCAAATTCCCTGAGACAGTCCCGGTTCATTCCTGCGGTGGAATACCTACAGGCCAATCGGCATAGAAGATTATTGATTGAAGAAATGCAGGACTTGATTGAAGAATATGATGTCATTATCTCTCCGACTTTTGGCGGGAGGCAGATGCTGATTACCAACCTGACCGGGCATCCTGCCTTGAGTTTGCCGAATGGATTTGACGAAAAAGGAAGGCCCACGAGCATTACCCTGGTTGGAAATTATTTTGAAGAAGGAAAGCTGATTGCTTTGGCGGAAGCCTATCAAAAGAAATTTTCATACCATGGAAATGTGCCCAAGGCAGTGAGACAGGACTGAGAAAGGGGATGCCAAAAAGGATAAAAAATTTAAAGAAATGACTTTAACTCCCTCAGGGAAATCAACTATGAGCAAGTCAAAAGAAGTGTTTTTAAGCCAAACTGACCCGGGTAAAAACCTAAGTCCGGAGCTCAGAGCACTTTGGCACGATGCAAAAGGCGATTGGAAACTTGCCCACGATCAGGTGGATCATCTGACTTCAAAATCCGCTTCCCGCGTTCATGCCTATTTGCATAGAAAGGAAGGAGATAGCTGGAATGCGGATTATTGGTACAGAAAGGCTGGGGAAAAACGTCCTGAAATCTCCTTGGATGAGGAGTGGGAGGAGCTGGCTCAGCGGTTTTTGAAGTAAATAAAAATGATTATCCGCTACTTTGGCCGTAGTGCTAAAAAAAGGCGTTGAGCAAGGGATAATTGATAATGCCTGAATAAAGTTGACACATTTTGTTGGTGTTCAAAACTCAAACAAGATGAAAAATGGATATCAAATCAAGCAACAGCGTCTGTTCAGTGAAGAATTGCGCAAACAGATTGTAGGACAGGTTGAGCGTGGAGAGTTTACTGTCGCCCAGGTGATGCGCGAATATCAGGTTTCTAAACAGGCGGTATACAATTGGCTCTACCGTTATTCTCGTACCTTGAAAAAAGGAACCAGAATAGTTATGGAAAAAGACAGTCAGGATAAGACGGCCCAAGAACTCAGAAACCGCATTAAAGAGCTTGAAGCAGCCTTGGGGCGCAAATCTCTAGAAGCCGATCTGTATCGGATCATTGTGGAGCAGGCATCTGATGAGTATAAAGTTGATTTAAAAAAAAGTTTTGGCGATCAAGCGTCAAAATCTCAGCAGAAGTAAAGCGGATGTATTCATTCAGTGTTACCCAGGCTTGTCAACTGATGGGCTTCAGTCGCCAGGCTTATTATCGTGTGGCAGCGGAGAACTCAGGAGTCAGTGACCTCGTGATTCATCTGGCAAGTTCAGAGCTATCAAAAGCACGCAGGCGCTGTCCCAGCAAAGGTTGCAGGTCGATGTATGAAGACTTTGGGCACCATTTACCCATCGGTCGTGATAAGAGCATCGAACTGTTTATGGATATGGGCTACCGGGTAAGGTATCCCAAACGATACGGAAGAGCCACCCAGTCAGGCACCAGAGAATTCCCGAATCTGTTGCTGGAGAAAAATGTAAACGGCCTTAATCAAGTGTGGCAAGCTGATATGGCACATTACCTCTATGGAAACACCAAGCTTTACACCATTTACATCACGGATGTATACAGTCAGGAAGTCGTTGGTTATGGAGCTTATTCGACTAATCTGGCGATCAACTATGTAGAGGTGATTAGTCAAGCCATCCGTAGAGCCAAGTCCACAGGACAAAGTTTGAAGGGATTGATTCATCACAGCGATGGAGGGAAGCAGTATGAAAGTGTCTTATATAAATCGCTTTGCAACAGACATGATATCAAACAAAGCATGTGTATGTATTCCTACGAGAATCCCTATGCTGAAAAGACGAATGACCTGATCAACAATGGCTATCTAAACATCTGGAGGCCTAAATCACTGAAAGAGCTGAAAGTCTGTCAACTCAAAGCAGTCAAAGATCACAATGGCAGAAGAAGAAAGAGAGCGCTCAAAAAACTATCCCCAGTGCAGTTCCGAAACCAAATACTCAATGACCAACGGAATACCCCAACATACACCTTGGAGCTAAAACCACGGTCACCCGAACAACCAAGAAAAAGAACGAAGTCAAACACCTAAATTTAAACCGACACTAGACCAAATGTGACAACCAAAATCAGGCAAGGTCAAATCGTCCACAGACCACGGACGACAGACCACAGCAGGTAGATTTGAACTTCAATCCTTTTTTTATTGGGTTAGTGGCAAGTTTTCAGATACATATACAAAATTTGACTATCCGGAATATTCAGTGTTCGATGGAAAAGAGGAAATAAATTTGGTGTTAAATCCTTCTAGCCCGCTTTTCAAGTTGGAATTTGCTCCAAAAGACTATCAAGTATTTAAGGAAAATGGTTAGGTGCATCGTAAAAAATACACACTAGGATTAAAGAGTTTTGACAAGTTTTAGAAAACTGGATGGTACTGACGCAAGTAAGATCCAAAAAAGACTATTGACCTGTTCTTGGCTTTAAAACCAAGGTCAAACCTTCCAGGTAATCTCCGCCTGAAAGTGCCTTGATTTCAAATTCCAAAACAGCCGGATTGGATTCCACCTGCATAAAATCGAGTTGCTTTGGATCTCCGACCAGGGTGTATTTTCCCGGCAAGAGCAACTTCAACTATTCTTTGAAGGCTAGTTTC
>JBILPR010000518.1:0-2613 GCA_044373795.1 Algoriphagus sp.
TATTCCTCTTTCATATGCCGCTTTTGCATTACCTGTTGCCAATCCTCTTTCATGAGCTTCAGCTTTGATAAACCAAACCTGAGCAGCATTCATGAAAGGTGAAAAGCCCCGGTCATCATAACCAAATCGATTTCCGATGTGAGACAAATTCTGGTTGGTATTGAGTGGGAAGCCTGATTGCCCAACACCCATTTTGTACCCATTGTAGAATCCATTCAAATTTTTGTCTGCGTAGTAAGGCAAGCGGGGATCAGCCGTATCCACCAAGAGACCTATTAAATCATGATTTGTACGGTAATTATCCTGCTTGTTGGTTGATACCCCCAATCTGGCTCTCCAAGGTTCAATATTGTTGGTGGCAATTCCCGGCCACCTCATGTAAGCATTGTCGGTATTGGTTTCGAAGACAGGATACGTGGAGGGGTTTCCCAGAATCTTAGAGATGACCTGGGCAGCAGCCGGAGTATCAACCAAGGACATTCGCATGGCCACACGCAATTGAAGGGAATTGGCAAATTTTTTCCACTTAGTAACGTCTCCGGCGTAAATAAAATCTCCAACTCCAATAGTTCCGGCAGTGGAATTTAACATGGTGTTAGCTTCATCCAATTCACTCAAAATCTGACTGTAAACTTTTTGGTGAGAGTCAAAAACCGGATTTAAAACCCCTTTTTCTTTCAAAAGAAAGGCCTCTGAATAAGGAATGTCGCCCCACATATCAGATACCTGCTGAGCAGTATAGGCCTTCATAATCAAGGAGACAGCTGCAAGGTTGTTGTTCCCTTCTCGTATTGCATTTATTCGGGCATCCTCAAAATAAGCCATTCCACGAAAGAGATTGTCCCATTGTCCATTGTTAATGTCTACCCTGAATTCATAATCTCCTGCTCCCGTAGCTGCCAGTTGACCCGCCCAAGTGCCTGTGTAATAGATTCCAATTCTCTCACCGAAAAGCTGGCCTGCCACTACGGTAAGGCCAGCACCGAAGATATTTGTGGCAGGTACCATGGAAGGTTGGTTGGGGTTGACATTCATCTCGGTCCAATCTTCTGTACAAGAAATTGCTGTCATCAAAGAGCAAATCGCCAGTAACTTAGCAATCTTATTTTTTAGTAAATTCTTCATATCTGAAACCATTTATGATTGATTTTTAAAGAGTTATCTGTAGTTATTTTCTTACTTGATGGATTAGAAATTTAATCTCAAGTTAAAACCATATGATCTGGTAGTAGGAGGCATGAAGTTTTCAAAGCCTGTACCTCTTTCTCCACCACCCATTTGGGAAGCGGCCTCTGGATCAAGTCCAAGTTCTTTAGCTTTATCGCTTCTATAGAGGATAGCCAAGTTTCTGCCGAATGCAGACACAGCGATATTTTGGAGTTTGCCGATGCTAAAGGTGTACCCCAATGTCATTTCGCGGAGCTTAACATAGGATCCGTCAATGATGGAATATTCATGGTTGTTCCAGACCCAAGCTCCATTGTAATAGTCCTGTGCAGAGATTCTGACATCGTTTGGAGAGCCGTCGCCTTTCACACCGGGAACTATGATTCCTTCTTCTCTGACATTATTCTGAACAGTATTGGTGAAGGATCCGGTAGGGTAGGAGTGCCAATAAGTACCGCTGAAGAAATCACCTCCATTGCGCCAATCAAGCAGGGCACCGAAACTGATTTTTTTGTAGGTAAAGGTATTCTGAAGTCCTCCAATCCATTTAGGTGTCACATTTCCCAGGATTTTCTGTTTGTTGGTGGTCATCGGAGTACCGTTAGAAGCAATTTTAATGTTGCCGCTTTCATCTCTCACATACGGAAGACCGCTGATGTCACCCCATGGTTGACCTGGAGTTCCCACTAATCTTGCCCCACCAAATCCTGGGCTGATAGTGATATTTTCCAAACCTCCATAGAGTTCTACTACAGTGCTGGTATTTTTTGCCCAGTTTAGGATAGCATTCCAGCGGAAATCTCCCTTATCCATCACCAAGCCTCTCATTATAAGTTCTATACCTGTATTTTGAATTTTTGCAGCATTGATGAGTTGGGAGGCATACCCTGTGGTTCTTGCAGTTGGAACATTCAGGATCATGTCTTCAGTGATTTGATTATAATAAGTTGCATCCAAAGACAGCCGGTCGCTGAAAAATCTAAAATCAGCCCCAACTTCCGTGGAAGTAGTCATTTCGGGTCTGAGGTTGGCAGGAGGCATGGTCCCGGGTGAATTGAACAGGGCGATGTTGTTGAAAAGGGTAGTACTGTAAGTTCCCTGCAACTGGTATGGGTCAGTATCTGATCCTACCTGTGCCATGCTGGCTCTCAACTGGATATGGCTGAAATTTTTGGAATTGATATTCAGCATTTCTGATAACGTGACAGATATATTTGCCGATGGATAAAAATAAGAGCGGTTTTCCTCAGGCAAAGTAGAACTCCAATCATTTCTCGCAGTCACACCTGCAAACAAATACCCTTTGTATCCCACCGTGACGGAGGAATAAATACTGTAATTTTCTTTTTGGCTGTCAAACATACCAGTACCCGGGGTCCCCTTCACATTTCCAATGTTAAATAGGTCAGGAACATTCAAATCAGGAGCACTTAATGTCATACTGCT
>JBILPR010000519.1:0-2608 GCA_044373795.1 Algoriphagus sp.
ATTCCCGCAGCCAGCACGCAAGTGAAGGGCGGTCGGAAAATCTATTTGACTCTGAATGCGAGAAATGCCCCGATGCTGAAGATGCCTAATCTGGTCAATACTCCATTGAAAAATGTGCAGGAAATTCTGGCAAATATGGGATTGGAGCGCGGGGACATTATTTACGTCCCGGATATCGGAAGCAATGTTGTCTTGGAACAAAGATACAGAGGAGTCAAAGTGCCGGAAGGCTTTGAAATTCCTAAAGGCGCTAGAATTGATTTGATGGTGGGTGATGGCTTGGGGAATCAAGTCTTAAACGTCCCTGATCTGGTGGGTATGGAAGAAGTCGAAGCCGAGTTTTTGATTTTAGGATCGGGACTACGCGTTGGAAATAAGAAAATCATGGAAACCGATTCTGTAGCTCCGGGAAGGGTATTCCTTCAATCGCCGGCTGCAGGGATGCCGGTCAATACCGGTGAATTAATCGATCTCTGGGTAGCAAAAGGAAATCTCTGAGTTAAATGACTAGAAACCTCCACACGATCCGCTTCCTGGGAGTGAGCTTGCTGCTCACACTTTCCTTTGCGACGAGGGCTCAGTTTGTGGAATTTGCACCTGTTCCTTCACAGAAATATGCCCAAACCGCACCCGGTCAGTTCGGAGCCAGAATTCAAAATAGAAACCAAATCCCTTTCTGGGATGATTTCTCAACAGGAATTGATACCCTGAAATGGATCTTTCAGGGAAGTTCTTACACCGAAACTATCGGACTCAATGCTCCTTCCATCGGGATGATTCTCCTCGATGGAGTGGATGGGAATGGCAAACCTTATTCCTTTTCCATTCAGGATCAGGGTGAGTCTGATTACCTGATTTCAAAACCTTTTGATCTCACCTCGATACCAGAAGTTGAAAAAGAATCCTTATTTCTGAGCTTTTTTTGGCAAGCGGGAGGCCGGGCTGAGCTACCGGATGAAAATGATCGATTGTCTTTCGAGATTCTAAATGAGGAAGGAAACTGGGTTCCAATCTGGAGAAAGCAGGGGGGAGATTTCGCAAACAGGAATAAATTCTCACAGGAAATAATCAGAATTCTACCGCAGTGGCAACATGCAGGTTTTCAGTTTCGCTTCGTTTCCGACGGAAGAAAATCAGGTCCTTTCGACAGCTGGCTGATTGATTATGTCTATCTCAATACCAAGAGAACTGCTACAAATCTGACTTATCCCGATCGAAGCCTCACTCGAATCAATAACCTCAGATTTGGCGATTTTGGAGCTTTTCCGCAGGCACTTCTCGAAGGAAATCAAGCCGAAAACTGGTCATTGATCCAGAATGAATTTTTAAACCTGGAAAACAGGTTCCGGGCAATGGAATATTCGATTACGATCGAAGAAACAGACACCGGATTGATCATTCCAATCAATACAAACACCCCATTCAATCCAGTTCCAAATGCCTTGGAAAGAAGGATTTTCCAAAGCAGAAAATTCTCTGAATTGGACATACCTAAGAACGAAACAACTTTGATGATCAAGACTTCTCTCACTTCTGGAGATAAGCCTCTTTTTGTGGTGAGTCAGGGAGATTCTACTTTCTTCGAAAATGTTAATTTCAGAGATAATGACTCTGTCTCAACCTCCTTTCCGCTGTTGGATTTCTTTGCCTACGACAATGGTTCTGCTGATTATGCAGCCGGCATCAACCAACGATCCGGAATGCTGGCAGTGAAATATGACTCGCCTGCAGAAGTTTACATCAAAGGAATTTCGGTCAACTTTACCAATCCAAATCAAGTAGATCAGGCGATTGATTTAATGATTTGGAAAGAATTGGACAGGGATCCAATTTTTTCAAAACAAAAACTAATTGCCTCCCCTACCGCAGGCGAGGATTTTCTCTATTTCTCATTAGATACCAATATCCGGGTGAGTGGCGAGTTTTACATTGGCTACACCCAATTTACAAGCGACTTCATCCATGTCGGACTGGACAAAACGAATGATCATGGCGACAAGATTTTCTACAATGTAGCTGGTGCCTGGGCGCAAAACAAAGAGGTGGCTGGTTCTCTTATGATCCGTCCACATGTGAGTTTGGCAGCTCCTTTCGCAGGAGCTGAAATTCCTGGGAACTCGCTAAGAATTTATCCAAACCCATCTCAGGGCATTTTAAATATTGAAGGCAGATTCAGTCAATTGAGAGTTTTCGATTCTTTCGGAAGGGAGATTTTTCCTCAGCGTGAACTCACTTCCCAGGGAGAAATTGTTAATTTTATCAGCAATAAACCCGGTATTTATCTTTTGAGCATAGTCACAGAAGCCGGACCGGAATCATTCAGAATATTAGTCAAATAACACATGGAAGACATAACTGTAGAAGACCTGAAATCCAGATTGGATAAGAATGAAAAATTCGTATTCCTCGACGTCCGCGAAGATTGGGAATACGAAGACGATAACTTGGGTGCAAAAAACATCCCGCTCGGGGATTTGCCTGGTAGATTGGATGAACTGGAAGAATTCAAAGATCAGGAGATCATCGTCCATTGCAGATCTGGAGCAAGAAGCGGAAACGCTAAGAAATTCCTTGAATCCAAAGGATACAGTAAAGTTCGCAATGTGCT
>JBILPR010000520.1:0-2606 GCA_044373795.1 Algoriphagus sp.
GATTGAATTAAAGCCAAGAGCAGGGGAGCTTACTTTGCGAACTGAAGATATTGTGGCGGAAATCCTGAAGCAGGGAGATTCCCTTGCGTTGGTGAATATGGCCGGTTTGCAATATTACACAGGGCAGCTTTTTGAAATGAAAGCAATCACAGAAGCGGCGCATTCAGTTGGGGCTTTGGCAGGATTTGACCTGGCACATGCTGCCGGCAATGTGGATCTCAGTCTTCATGATTGGGATGTTGATTTCGCTACGTGGTGCAGTTACAAATACATGAATTCAGGTCCGGGAAATGTCTCCGGCATCTTTGTCCATGAGCGATTTGCGGAGCGTGCGGATTTGCCGCGTTTTGCAGGTTGGTGGGGACATGACGAGGGAGAGCGCTTCAAAATGGAAAAAGGTTTTGTGCCAATGTATGGAGCAGATGGCTGGCAATTAGCCAATTCAAATGTTCTGGCTTTGGCCGCTCATCAGGCGTCTTTGGATATTTTCCAGGAGGCAGGTATGGCAAATCTCAGGGCAAAAAGCACGAAGTTGACTGCATATCTTGAGTACCTGATCCGTCAAATCAGCGGAGAATCAGGGATTTTGGAAATTATTACACCCAAAAATCCTTCGGAAAGAGGCTGTCAGTTATCTTTACTTATTCATCGTGGAGGTAAAGCAGTCTTCGATGAATGGTACAATCAAGGAGTAGTTGGCGACTGGAGAAACCCGAACGTGATCCGACTTGCTCCGACACCCCTCTATAACAGCTTCCTGGATGTGTTTCGATTCGCAAAGATTTTGGAACATTCCCTGAAGAAATTCGCTTAAAAGGAAGCATGGGTAAACCTATCCAAATGAAGAAAAATGAAGTCACCATCTTAGGCGCCGGCTTGATCGGATCTTTGATGGCTATTTATCTCAGGCGCCAGGGTCTTGAGGTGTCTATTTATGACAAGCGTCCCGATAAGCGCAAGACTCCCTACAATGAAGCAGGAAGATCCATCAACATGGCCTTGAGCCATAGAGGATGGAAAAGTCTGGAGCAGGTTGGGCTTAGAGAAAAAGTGGAACCTCTGGCGATTCCGATGTATGGACGCAAAGTTCACGATGAGCACGGAGTGACAAAATTCATCCCTTACGGAAAAGCTGATCAGGCGATTTACTCCATTTCCAGAGGAAAATTCAATCAATTGCTTGCCGAAGAGGCGGAGCGATTAGGTACTGTGATCAACTTTGAACATAAGTGTCTGGATTTTGATTTTCGAAATCAGGAAATAAAATTTGAAACACCCGAAGGGGAAAAGAAATTTGTAGCGCCGGTCGTGATCGGCGCAGACGGAGCGTATTCCACTTTGAGAATGGCGATGCAAAAACAAATTCGCTTTAATTATAAGCAGGAATATATTTCACACGGATACAAAGAGCTTACCATCCCGGCGACAGAAGCGGGTGAGTTTGCGATGGATCCAAATGCACTGCATATCTGGCCAAGAGGTAAATTTATGCTGATTGCACTTCCGAATCCTGATAAATCATTCACTTGTACGTTGTTTTTGCCTTTCGAGGGGAGCAAGATTTGCTTCGAAAAGATCCAGGATGCACGTGACGTGGAGATCGTTTTCAGCAATTATTTTGACGATGCATACAAGTTGATGCCGGATTTGAAAACTGAGTTTTTCAAAAATCCGACTTCGGCTTTGATCAATGTAGAATGCTATCCTTGGGTTCAGGACCAAAGCCTTCTGATTGGGGATGCTTCGCATGCGATGGTTCCTTTCTATGGACAGGGCATGAACTGCGGATTTGAGGATTGCTCTATTCTGAATGGACTGATTGACAAGTTGGGGACAAATTCATGGGGACTTGTCTTCGAGAAATTCCAGAAAAAGCGTAAGCCTGATACCGATGCAATCTGTCAGCTTGCAATGGAAAATTTCGTTGAAATGCGTGATTCTGTCGCTGATCCCAAGTTCCTTCTCAGAAAGAGAATTGAGGCCAAGCTTCACGAACTCTATCCAAATGACTGGATTCCGCTTTATACGATGGTGACTTTTACTGACATAAGTTATGCCGAAGCGTATGCTCAGGGTAAAATTCAGGATGCCGTCATGAATAAAGTGATGGCCGATCCGCTGATTACTGAAAATTGGAACAAGCTCGACTACGAGGATATTATCAATAAAATGGAAACAGCAAAAGCGGTCTGACGATCGCTTTTTTTTTGCTCTTTTTCGTCAGATTTTATTTATGTCGAAACCAGCAATCTTCCCTGTCGGATTGGTATTCCTTGAATACCGTATTAATTGGGAATCCGTACAGGACTTGGTTTTGAAATTGGGTTCTGATCAGGTAATTGAAAGCTCCCATATCACCGGTGAAGGCCGATTTGTTGTCCTTATTATGACTTTGATGAATTGCGCAAAGACGGGTCAGAAAATCCATCATCAACGGCTTCTTTCCTCCAATAATCCCGCAGTTAAGCAGGGTTTCACAACCAAAATTCTTTTCGTAAATCTCAAAATCAGGAATTTGGGAACGCAGATGTGCTGAATGCTCTATCATCCAGTCATTCTCCAACGTTTTTGGTTCATCTCCGCAAAAAATTGACTTGGGATTTCCC
>JBILPR010000017.1:0-28816 GCA_044373795.1 Algoriphagus sp.
CTCAGAAAATTCCCTCAGGAATCCCGGTTACGGTGAAAGTCGTTCCGGTCAAATATCCTCAGGGCGCTGAGAAAATGTTGATTACGTCGCTGCTTGGCAAAGAAGTTCCTTCCGGCGGATTGCCAATTGATGTTCACGCAGTGGTGGTGAATGTCGCAACCACTGCTGAAATCGGAAGATTACTTCCACACGGACAAGGAATTCAGGAGCGGGTCATCACCATTTCCGGTCCGGGCGTGAAGAAAAAAGGAAATTACCTGATCCCGATCGGCACGCCATTGCGCTATGTGCTCGAACAAGTAGGGGCAGCTGACAACATCAGTGAAGTCTACATGGGAGGCCCGATGATGGGAGTGGCAGTTTCCAATCTGGATATTTCCATCACCAAGGGAACCTCAGGAATTATTGTTTTTGGGGAGCAGGATGTCAATAAAACCGATAAAATATTCCCTTGCATCAAGTGTGGCGCTTGCGTCGACGCTTGTCCGATCTCTCTCAATCCTTCCAAACTCGGCATTTTAGCCAAAGCCGAAGCCTACGAAACCATGGCAGATGATTTCCATCTAATGGACTGCTTCGAATGTGGTTCCTGCTCATTTGTCTGCCCTTCCAATATCCCATTGGTTCAGTATTTCCGATTATCTAAATCAATTCTCCGCAAACGTAAAACAGCCAAACCGGCTGCAGCAAATGTTTAGCAAAACTCTCCATATCAGCACTTCTCCGCACATCCGAAAAGGAGTGAGTACGGATACGATCATGCAAAACGTGGTCTGGGCGATGATGCCTGTTGTGATTTTTGCTGTTTTCTCCTTCGGAATAAACGCATTTCTGGTCATCGCGACCGCGGTTATTTCCAGCGTGCTGACTGAGCATGCCTTGTGCAAATGGTCCAACAAAGAGAGTACAATATCCGACTGGTCGGCGGTCATTACAGGCGTCCTTCTCGGACTTACGCTGCCGCCCATTTTCCCGCTTTGGATGACTTTCCTCGGAGGAGTATTTTCTGTGGCGGTTGGGAAATTCGTCTTCGGTGGGCTCGGCTATAATCTCTTCAATCCGGCCCTTGTTGGCAGAGCTTTTCTGCAGGCGGCATTTCCGGTAGCAATCACTACCTGGCAATCTGCCTTTCTGGATGGCCGGTTTTTCAACATCTCAAGTTCCGTCTTGGCCTTCCCATTTGCGGAGCCAAAAGTTGACGGCATCTCCGGAGCGACACCTCTTTCAGCCTTCAAGTTTGACCATGTGATGACTGATACAACAGACTTGGCGCTGGGATTAATAAGCGGATCCATCGGTGAGACAAGTTCGGTAATTATCATTCTGGGAGGAATCTATCTTATTGCCCGCAAGATGATGAACTGGAGGATTCCCGCTTCCATTCTTTCGACGGTTTTTGTCCTGAGCGGCATTCTCTATCTCATCGATGACAAGATTTATCCATCGCCGCTTTTCATGCTTTTTTCCGGAGGCTTAATGCTCGGGGCAGTATTTATGGCCACAGATATGGTGGGCTCACCGATTACTCCGCTTGGAGTTGTCATTTATGGATTTTTCATCGGACTGTTGGTCGTAGTGATCCGGGTTTGGGGCGGTCTGCCGGAGGGTGTGATGTATGCCATTCTTTTCGGGAATGCCCTTACTCCACAAATTGACAATTTTATCAGACCAAGGGTTTACGGTACTAAAAAGACAAAGCCATGAGCGAATCTAAAACGATATCTCCCGCAACCCAAACCAACGACGGAAGCAAGAAAATGTTGATCGCCATGGTAGGTATCGGCGTTGTTTGTGCTTTGCTGATCGTATTCACATATGAGGGCACTTTTGGGAGAATTGAAAAGCTCAAGGCAGAAGCACTTGAAGAAGCGGTTTTCAAAGTCCTTCCGGGGATTACCAAAACAGGAATTTTTGAACTTACTCCTGACGGAAAATTCATTCCATCGGATGGAAAAGACCGAACCAAAACCCTGGTCTATGCAGGATATGATGATCAAAATACCTTGAAAGGAATCGCCATCGAGGCGAGCGGTCAAGGCTATGCAGATATCCTGAAAATCCTCTATGGATATGATCCGGTCTTAGAGACGATTATTGGATTTTATGTGCTTGAGAGTAAAGAGACTCCAGGTTTAGGGGATAAAATCGAAAAGGACGAGAACTTCCTTGCGAATTTCAATGGCCTCACGGTAACGCTTAATGAAGATTTCACCCAAGTTGTCAACAAAGTTGTTCCGGTAAAATTTGGCACCAAGGAAAATACCTGGGAAGTGGAAGGAATCACCGGAGCAACGATTTCCTCAAGGGCGATCGGCAATATCATCGGAGAAAGTACCTCGACGATAATCCCCTTGATTTATCAGCAGCAGGAGAATTTTAAATCCGTCCCAAAACAAGCCACGAAATGAAGCCGGAAATAAAAAATATAGGATTGAAGGAGGTTCCCACCTCCACGGATGAATTCATCAAAGGATTGTGGCGGGAAAATCCTGTTTTCGTGCAGGTGATCGGTATGTGTCCGACTCTCGCTGTTTCCAATTCTGCGAAAAATGCGCTTGCGATGGGACTTGCGACCGCTTTTGTACTGGTCATGTCCAACGTGCTTATTTCTTCCCTTCGGAATTTCATCCCCAAGCAAGTCAGGATTGCTTCCTACATCCTGATCATTGCCACTTTCGTGACCATGGTGGATTACGGCATTCAAGCGATCAGCGTGGACTTGCATAAAAACCTCGGAGCCTTCATCTCACTCATTGTCGTGAATTGCATTATTCTCAGCAGAGCTGAAGCTTTTGCCTCCAAAAATACAGTCAGTAAATCAGCAATAGACGGACTGGGAATGGGTTTTGGATTTGTGTTCGCCCTTTTCTGCCTCGGTTCGGTCCGCGAGATATTGGGAAATGGATCCTTGTTTGGTTTCCCCATTTTCCCTGAATCGTTTCAGGAATGGATCATTATGATTTTGCCGGCTGGTGGATTTTTCACCCTGGCTTTTTGGCTGCTGATTTTCAACCATTACAAACTTAAAAAGGCGAAATCATGAAGGAAGAATCTCTTTGGTTCATTTTCATCAATGCCAGTCTGATCAACAATTTCGTTCTGGCGTATTTCCTCGGCATCTGCCCGTTTTTGGGAGTTTCCGGCAAAATGGAAACTGCCTCAAAAATGGGAGCGGCCGTGACTTTCGTCATGATCATCAGCTCGGTCTGCGCTTATGGGATTCATTTGTTGCTCTTAGCTATTAACGCTCCTTTTCTTCAGCTCATCAGCTACATCGTTGTCATAGCCGCAACCGTCCAACTCGTGGAGATGATAATCAAAAAAATGAGTCCTGCCCTGTTCAGATCACTGGGTATTTTCTTGCCTTTGATCACTACCAATTGCGCCATTTTAGCAGTAGCTCTCTTTCAGACAGCCAAAGAATATGGGTTCTACGAAAGCGTGGCTTACTCCTTTGGAGCCGGGGCAGGATTTACGCTGGCATTGGTGCTGATGGCAGGTTTGCGCGAGCAACTTGATTTTGCGGATGTTCCAAAAGTCGTAAAAGGGACTGCAATCACGCTTCTTATTGCAGGGATCTTGTCCTTGACATTTATGGGTTTTTCAGGATTGGGATCATAAAAAGTGAAGAAAAATGGAGACAGTTTTCAGATATGTAATTGCAATTGGTGGGATAGTCGCCCTGATGATGGCTTGGGTCTGGGTGCAGTCTGTTTGGAGAAAAACGTTCTCCGAAAACATCTCCGACGAGGATGTATTGGCGGAGCGTAGAAGCTGTGGCAACTGTGGTTGCACCAAAGTGTGCAAAAATGAAAAGGTGATTTAAAAGAATTTTCAACGATAAAATATACTTGTTATGTCCTATCTATCAGCTCTTAATACGAAAACACAATACAAGGCTAAGGTGAAGAAGACGCAACGTCTCACTCCGGCGAACACGGAAGAAATCCGCGAGATTTTGCTGGAAGTGAGTCAGCCGGATTTTAAATGTGAGGTGGATCAAAGCTTTGGAGTTTTGGTGCAGCATGACAGCGAATTTGGCAATACGCATCATCACCGCCTGTACAGTGTGGCCGATCTGCCCACTACCGAAGACGGTAAAAAGATGATCACGATGCTTGTGAAGCGCTGCTTTTACGTGGACGATTTCAGCGGGGAACGTTACGAGGGAGTGAGTTCAAATTATCTCTGCGACCGCAAGGTCGGAGATGAAATCACCATCACAGGACCTTTTGAACTTCCTTTTAAAATTCCGGAGGATAAAAATTCCAACCTGATCCTGATCGGAATGGGTACAGGCATCGCGCCGTTCCGTGCTTTTGTGAAACATATCTACAGTCATGTGAAAGACTGGAAAGGAAAAATCAGATTGTTCTACGGAGCAAAAAGCGGTTTGGAGCTTTTATACCTCAATGACAAAGACGGCGATCTGACCAATTACTATGACGAGGCAACTTTCGAAGCCTTCAGTGCGCTGAGCCCTCGACCGGATTGGGAAGATCCGATTTCGTTGGATGCAGCGATTGAGGAAAGAGCTGAGGAGATATTGGAAATGCTATCACATTCCAATACCTATATCTACATCGCAGGGTATGAGAAAGTGAAAGAAAACCTGAATAAGGCTTTCATCAATATCATGGGCTCAAAAGAGAAATGGGAAACCAGAAAAGCCGAGCTGATTGCAGGGAAGAAATGGGCTGAGGTGATTTATTAGAAAGACGGAAGTTGGAAGACCGAAAACAGAAGTTGCCATAAAACGACATTTGAACAGCTTCAGGAGTAGTTGCCTTTTTTTAGGTCAGCGAATCTTCCGTCTTCCGTCATCGGTCTTCCGTCCTTTTTAAATATAAACATCAAGTAAAATAGAAAAACCCAACCATGACCATACTCATAGCCTTACTTTCCCTTGGAGGATTGACGCTCTTTTTGGCAGTGATGCTGATCGTCGCCAATAAGAAGCTCTATGTCTATGAAGATCCGCGGATTGACGAGGTGGAGGCGATGCTTCCCCACGCCAATTGTGGAGCATGTGGCTATCCGGGTTGCAGGCCATTTGCGGAAGCTCTGGTAAAAGGTGAGATGCTTCCGGGTAAATGTTCCGTAAGTTCGGATGAAGGAAGAAAAGCCATCGCCAGCTATCTGGGAGTGGATGCAGGGATGGAAGAAAAGCGGGTGGCAAGACTCGCTTGTGCAGGCGGAAGTAATGTTGCCGTTGTCCGTGCCGAATACGAAGGCCTTTCGTCTTGCCGAGGTGCGGCCCTGATTTCCGGAGGAGGTAAAGGCTGTTCTTGGGGTTGTCTGGGTCACGGAGACTGCGAAAAAGTCTGTGATTTCGACGCCATCAGTATGAATCAATTTGGGATTCCCATTGTCGACGAAGCAAAATGTACTGCCTGCGGTGATTGCGTGGAGGTTTGCCCGAAAGATCTTTTTTCACTTCATCCCATCAGTCACCGACTCTGGGTTGCCTGCAAAAGTCAGGAAGCCGGAGATGGCGTATTGGAGGAATGCGAGGTCGGTTGCACAGCCTGCGGAAAGTGCGCGATGGATGCCAAGGGGGATTTGATCACGATGAAGTATAATCTTCCAGTCATCAATTACTCTGCAAACCACCAAACCCAAGTACCGATTCAGCGCTGCCCGACTGGTGCGATTGTTTGGCTGGACGAAAAACAGGGACCGATGAAAGGTCCTGAAGCTAAAAAAATCATCCGAAAGGGAAAGTTGAAAATGGGGGAGAGTTGAGATTGATTTACTACCGATAATACCCCCGACGGGGTGATATTATAGTAGCTAGGGGTTTCAACCCCTGGAAAAAATGATGAACACTGAATTGTTTTTTTTGGCCGATTCCATTTCAATCGATAAAAAATGTGTCGCCAAAAACAGGGATTGTGGATGGTGAGATTTTGTTTCTGAAAGATGAGAATTCTTCGCAGTCCAATCAGGGCTCTATCCTTATACGAATAGATTTTTTTCTTTTCATGTTCTTTTGGCTTGAACCAAAAGAACCAAAAATTCAATCCGCAGCAAAGCTTCCACCGCACAAGGCCTTCGCACCCTCGCTGCTGCGGCATCCCCCCTGCCGTTCCATAACAATAATTCTGTTAGCCTAAATTATCCCGCCGAGAAATGTCACATGGACGCTCATTTGCCAAGGAAAGAAGTATGGCGGAGAGATGTCCCATCGAAGACGGAGCGTCAAGAAAATGTCCGGGGAACATTTTTAGCGAGGGGCAAGGCTGTAGCGTGGGAAAGGTAGCCAGAGTCCGGATTGCTTTCATGGGCAACCCTGGAAAAATGATGGTTAATCGTTCCCGCTTCTGTTTTTATTTCGTCTAATATTTTTGCCCTCCCCTTAATCCATTTTTCTATTTGGCGTATAAGGTGCCCCTGCCTTTTCCAGCTTCAACTCAAAATCGGATAATTCATTATAAAAAACAGAAGCTTCTTTCAAATATTGATCAAACTCACTTTCTGCGATTTCAATATTTCGTCTGTATGTTGCTGTCGGAGGTTCGGTAGTATTCCAATGGCCATAAATGACGCTACCCACTCTATTCATAATAGAAGGGGCAGTTGACTCATCCTTGCTTTGAAGCACTCCGTCTCCCATTAGTGCTGTTCTGAGATTTAATAAAGAGGCATTCAGCGCTGTCAATTGCGCAAATAAATCAGGAGAAGCATTTGGTGTTGTTGTCAATGCAGCCTTGATAAAACGAAGCTTATCCCCAGCCTCACCCAATTGGGCGACAGCACTTGAAGTCTTTCGGGAAAGATCACTGGTTTGCTTTTTAAAAGCCGCCATTTCCTCGTAATCGGTACTTGTAGGATAAACCGGCTTCACGTTGAAATCCTGCTTGACACCTTGAGATTCCAATTTCCCATTATTCATGACATAAAGTTCTATGCTGTATTTCCCGGGTGCTACCAAAGGCCCTTCCGGATCGCTTACCCAAGGTGGTTGGAAAGCGGGAACGGTGAGTTCGATAGGGTCGGGAGGAGAGAGTCTCAAATCCCAACTTACCCGATGAAGGCCTGTTTTGGCAGCTCCTTCTATCCAGCGAATAGCTTCCCCGTTTTTATCCCGTACTAAAAGCATGACTCTCGGTTCCTCCTCGATAGACTCTTTCCTCAATTGATCCCAACCCGGGAAAGGAATACTTGTCTTTTGCTCGTTGAGGTTCTTTTCCAGTTCTTTTCGCTGGGCTTTTTCTGTCTTTGGAAGGTCCTTCAGGTAATAAGTGAAGACTGCTCCGAAAGGTGGGTTATCACTGACAAAACTGTCTGAACCTTGAGAAGGCATCCCTTTTGCCTGAAAAGGCAAACTGGGAACATACCACCATGCATCTCTTACGGGCAGAACTGAATTTTCATTCCCCAGTTTATTGATCTCCCTTAGCGGAGAGTAATCATCCAATACATAAATCCCTCGCCCAAAACTTGCCCCAACCAAATCATTGTCTCTGGCATGAAGGGCGATGTCCCGGAAAGGAATTGTTGGAACTCCTGCATTTAATTTGGTCCAATTGACACCTTTATTCACTGAAAAATAAATACCGTATTCTGTCCCGATGAAAAGTAAATTTTCATCTACATGGTCCTGCTTGATCACCCAAACAAGCGTGTTGGCAGGCAGGTCTCCGGCAATAGAACGCCAGGTTTTTCCTTTGTCTGAACTGATGAAAACATAAGAAGAATAATCGCCCAATTGGTGGCCATCGGCTGCGACAAACACCGTATTGATATCGTGAGAAGAGGCTTCGATATTATTGATGAAGGTCATTGCAGGAACTTTGGACAGGCTTCCAGATTTCCTCCAGTTTTTCCCATCATCTTCACTCACATGGATCAGTCCATCATCCGAGCCGGTATAAAGTAATCCTGCTTGAATAGTTGATTCTGACAGAGTGGTCAATGAGGCAAATTTTGACATCGCTCCGTTATCGTACAATGCGTCAATACTCGGTACTCTGTCCATCATTTCCAGTTCATACCTTCCGATATTGGTCGTCAAGTCTCCACTTATTGGCTTCCATGAATTGCCTCGATCTGTACTTTTCCAAACCCTTTGCGATCCAAAATAGAGTGTTTTATGATCATGGGGACTTACCTGTATAGGGCTATCCCAGTTCCATCTTTCAGGAGCATCATTAGGTTCTGGTTGTGGCTGGATATTCAAGTCCTCTCCTGTGGTTCTATTGTGACGGTGCAATAGGCCTTCCTGAATTTCCATATAGACAATATTCGGATCTTCCGGATCGAAAGCGACATCATAGCCATCGGCCCCCAATGGGACGTACCACTCCTGATTGCGTATTCCCTCTACATTAGTGGTTCTGGACGGACCTAACAAGGTTCCAAGATCTTGTGCTCCCACCACTACATTATAAAAGGGCTCAGCATTATCGAGACCTACCTTATAAAATTGTGAAACCGGCAGGTTCGGGAAGTGACGCCAGTTAGCCCCTTCATCAAAAGATTCATATAACCCTCCATCCGTTCCTACAATTAAATGCTGTCCATTCGCAGGATCAATCCACAAGGCATGATTGTCACTGTGTTTCGCTCTTCCTGTTTCGCCATTATCAAAGGTCTTTCCGCCATCACGGGTTACTTGGATAAAAACATCCATCTGGTAAACCAGGTCCGGGTTAGTCGGCGATGCTTCAATTTCCTGGTAATAGTGTGGGCCGGTTCCCCCGGAAATATAGCTGTTGCGCTTTTGCCAGCTTTCGCCTTTATCTGTGGATCGGTAGAATCCCTTATTGGCATTGTCTGCTTCTATGGTCGCATAGACTACCTGTGGATTGGCCGGAGTCACCGCCAAGCCTATTTTACCCATATCGCCTTGAGGCAAACCCGTATTAATCATTCTCCAGCTCTCGCCACCATCCATGGATTTATAAATCCCGGACTTAGGGCCTCCACCAAGTAGGGCCCAGGTTTTTCTTCTTCTTTGATAGGCTGCAGCATAGATCACATCAGGGTTTGATGGATCAAATTCTGCATCAGTGACACCAGTATCGGCATCTATTTCAAGGATGAATTGCCAGGTTTTGCCCCCATCTTTGGTTTTATACAATCCCCGTTCGCCTCCTGATGACCATAATGGACCTTCGGCTGCTACATAGACCACATCAGAGTCTCTTGGGTCGATTAAAATTTTACCTATATGCTCTGAATTTTTCAGTCCCATCTGCTGCCAGGTGGCACCACCATCCATGCTTTTGTACACCCCATCTCCCCAACCTACATGCCTTCCACTTACATTCTCGCCCGTACCTACCCAGACCACTTCAGGATTATTTGGATCCAAAGCCACGGTACCAATAGAGTAGGAGGCCTGCGCATCAAAAACCGGAGTCCAGGTAGTTCCACTGTTGGTAGTTTTCCAAAGACCTCCTGAGCCCACCGCCACATACCAAGTACTGCTATGGATAGGGTTTACAGCTATATCTGCAATTCTACCGCCCATTACTGCAGGACCAATGCTTCTAAGTTGGAGTCCCTTAGCTACCTGAGAAGCTATTTCCTTTTGATTGGATTGAGCCCAAGCAGGCAAACTGTTTATTGAAAAGAGAAGAAGGATTGTGAATAAAAAGCCTAGGTATTTTTGCATAACAGATTCGGTTTAATCAAAGAAAAAGGTAAAAGAAAATTTATGTTCTTAAGAACCATTTTTTAAAAAGAGTATGATTTCACTCTCTTTTATTTAGTAGCCAACTGCAGCTCCATCGTCACTCGACGAATCAGCCGCCCCGATATAAACTTTTAACATAGGATCGTAGGTAATTCCCATCAACACGCCAAGGTTATTGACGCCTCGGAGTTTGTGACCCATTTGCTCCAGCGCATCACGGGTATCCGGAGACATCAGATGCTTTTCGTACACCAACATATCAGGCAGCCATTGGTGGTGGATTTTCATGGCTTCGATCGCCTTGTCGATTCTCATATTGTATTCCAGGACATTGAGCACCGTCTGAAAAACCGTATTGATAATTGTCCTTCCTCCCGGGCTTCCGATGATCAGGTGAGGCTTGCCGTTTTTGGCCACAATGGCAGGCGTCATGCTTGACAGCATCCTTTTTTCCGGAGCAATGAGATTGGGGTTGGATCCAACTTGCCCGCTGCTGTTGGTGATTCCGGCGACTGGATTGAAGTCGCCCATTTCATTGTTGAAGATGAAACCGAGTTTGGAAGAGCCCATCCCGACCCCGTAGGAATTTTCAAGGGTGTAGGTCAGTGAAACCGAATTCCCGGCTTTGTCCACTACAGAAAAATGTGTCGTACTGCTGCCATCATAGAGTTGTCCAAACTTGGATGAATCGCTCGAAGAAGCTTTCTCCATGTCGATGTTTTCAAATCGCTTTTTGGCAAATTCCTTAGAGGTCAGCCGATCAATCGGCATATCGGGATTGAATTCCGGATCACCGAGATGCTCCGCCCGATCTGCAAATGCTCTTCGCATTGCTTCTGCGACCACATGCACGTAAGCAGTGGAATTGAATTCCAACTTTTGCAAATCTACCTGCTCCATGAGATTCATCATTTCGATCAGGGCAACTCCTCCCGAACTTGGCGGTGGCATGGAATAGATTTCATAGCCTTTGTAGGTTCCTTTGAGAGGTTTCCGCTCAACGGCTGTATATTTTACCAAATCTTCCTTGGTGATGATTCCTCCTTTGGCTTTCATGTAAGCTTCGATTTCATCTGCCACTTCCCCTTTGTAAAAGCCGTCCTGACCGTTGTCACGAATTAAAGCTAGCGTATTAGCCAAGGCAGGTTGCTTCCAGATTTCTCCCGGTTGAACGATTTCACCGGAAGCATTTCGGAAGTAGTTGGCCATGATATCAAATGAAGGGTCCAAATCAGACATATCCATTGCTACTCTATACAAACCCCAGGTCATCGGGAATCCGTTTTTGGCGAGATCGACAGCCGGTTGGACCAAATCAGCCCAGGGCAGTTTTCCATATTTTTGATGGGCGAGGTACAATCCCGCCACAGTTCCGGGAACACCCACTGCTTTGATTGTTTCATGGTTAGATTCTCCGATCAGGTTGCCATTAGTATCCAGAAACATGTCAGGAGTAGCTTTCAGAGGAGCTTTCTCGCGAAAATCTATGGTCGTTACTCTACCTACGGAATCCATGAAAACAATAAATCCCCCGCCGCCGATATTACCTGCCTCGGGATGTGTCACTGCCAAAGCAAAAGCTGTCGCGATACTCGCATCGATGGCATTTCCCCCCTTTTTCAAAATCTCAATTCCGACCTCCGAGGCTAGAACATTGTCAGAGACGACCATTCCATTTTTGCCATAAGTTTGAGCGTGGAGGTTGAAATTGACAAACAGCAAAGTAACCAAACACAAGGTTTGGATCATTCCGGATTTTAGTTTTTTCATCATGGGGATGGTGGGAAAATAGGTATTCAATGCAGTATCAAGGTTTGATCTTTCACCTTAATCCAGCTCAAAATACACATTTTTACTGTTCCGGATTCTGAGAAAGTTTGGGGGGACCGAGAGGATTATTGGCCTCGGAAAAAGTGGAGATAATTGAGGGAAATTTCAATGAAAAGTCTGTTAGGACAAAGGCCTTTGAGAAAGTTTGTCATGAGCGCTCTGTATGAGCTGAGTTTAAATTTACCTAGCTCTCCGCTGAAGAGGGAATTGGCCAAAACCAGCAAGCCTTAAACATTAATCTTATTGGATCACGTGTAAGATTTCGGACACACAAATTCTGTTATCCTTCAAAATAATTATTTAAGACTTACCCCCTCCTTCATCAAAAACTCTTTTACTGAAGTCCATTTAAGGTTTGGATATCTCTGGTTATCATATTTTTGGAATAGGATTCTTCCTTCCATCATATCCCTCATGTATTGCATTCCCTGCCAAGCCGGGTAAAGTTCATTTTTTGAGGGCGAAAAAAACCGTGTCAGCTTAATCATACTATTCAAAAGTCCAATTCTTCCAGGTCTGAATAGTTTATATTTTTTACTGGTAATCTCTGTGAGTGATTTCACAAAATCGTGACAAGAAAGTCTATCCCCCGCAATTCTCAAATACCGAGGAGAGTCGTTATCAAGAGCAGCTTCTGCAGTAAATTCCGCAACATCATCAGTGGTGGTGAACTCTAAAATTTGATCACGATTGCCCCAGCATAAAATACGCTTTTGATTAAAAAGGATCAGCGGCATGTCAGTGGTCAGGAGATCCATAAATGAACCATTAAATATGGTAGTTGCTTTTATTGGGGATTTATCAAGATATGTATGAAACTCTCTCCTTAAATCTAAATTCCTGTTTTGACCTTCTTCTAAGTTTGTAAAATCAATGGAATAGTCGCTTGGAATAAACCTTTTAACCTTCGCTTCAACAGCACCATCTAAAAAAACCTTTTGGGCATCTATGATAGTTTCTCTCAAACCTGCTACGGCTGAAACAACACAATTTGCACCTATACAATGTTTTGAAATTTCCGATTGAATGCTTGTGTTTACCCGGAAGACTTTGACTCCTTTTTTTTCTAACTCAGTTATCTTTTTTATGTCTGTTTCCAAACGGACTATTGCTCTGACTTCTGCCCCTTTAGCCAAGAGTGCACTTACAATTTTTCCACCTAAATTTCCTGTGGCACCTGCTATTGCTATTATCTTCTTCATTTTTTAAAATCGTATTTGGATTTATTTCTCTAAAAATTATTAACCTCAAACTACCACGACAAACCTATTTTAACATGAAACCAATGGAAGTTTTTCCGACAGTCCGGAATGGGCTGACTTCTATTTAAATCCTCCTGCAGGTAGCTATCGGGGAATCCCTCTCTGTGATGCTTGAGTCATGCTCGATTTCAGATGATAAAAAATAGGAATGACCTCAGTAAAAACCAGAGAACAAATTTCTGTGAAAGGGAAGATAAAAGAATCGTTACAGGAATAGAGAAAAATTTCTAATAATCGTTTGGGATCTTTTTTCATCTACCTGTCAATCGATAAAAATGTGTCGACAACCAACCCTTCGACCAGGCTCATGGACCGCCTTGAAATGTTCCGTTTGGGAAATTAGTTGGGTGGAAAAAGAAAAGGCCTGTGTGGACACAGACCTAGGTGAGGATAATCTTATTCTTCAATTCAGATTTCTATATTCCATTGGTGTCTGCCCGGTCTTTTGCTTGAAGAGTTTGTTAAAATATTGGGGATAGTCAAAACCCAGATTATAGGCGATTTCATTGACGGTTTTGTCTGAGTTGATCAAAATGTTTTTCGCAGCTTCGATCAGGTAATAATGAATATGCTCTTGTGCATTTTTTCCAGTTTCCTTTTTGAGCAAGTCGCTTAAATAGCCTGACGATAGATTTACTTTCTCCGCCAGGTATTTGACGGTCGGAATTCCTTTTTCTTTGATTTCATCGGATTCAAAGTTATCGTGCAGGATACCCTCGATTTGAGACACGATGGATTTGTTCGTGTTGCTCCTTGTGATCATTTGTCTGCCATAAAACCTGGAGCAAAAGTTCAACAACAATTCGATAGTAGAGACGATGATATTTTGGCTGTGGACATCAATGTTTTCCTGCAGTTCTGTATGAATCTTTTGGACACATTCATACAAGATGTTCTTTTCCTTGTCGGAGAGATGAAGAGATTCGGAGATTTCGTAAGTGAAAAAACTATAGTCTTTCATTTTCTCATTCAAAGAGGTAGCTCGTATCAGATCGGGATGAAAAAATAACCCCCAACCCATCATATTCTCCGTGGATTCCACTTCGTCGTCCATTTCGATCAGTTGGTTTGGGGCAATGCAAATCAGACTTCCATCGTGAAAATCGATGTTTTTTCGGCCATATTTGACCGTGTTTTTGCAGTAATTCTTAAACATGATCGAATAAAAATCAGTGCTGATTCGGGTATTCTTTTCTACCTGCTCACTTACTTTACTAAAATCCAACACGGCCACCAAAGGATGGTGATTTGGACCTAAACCAAATAATTTGTACAGGTCTGATATGGTGGATAGGTGAATGATTGGCTTCATATTTTATCAATAAAATTGCTTAAATAATCCAGATAAAATTGCCCCCGTCTTTCAGCAAAGAAATCTAAACCTAATACAACACCCGCTTTTATAAAGAAACCCAAACCAATGCCTTGCCAGAAGGTATCGATTGGTGTACTGTACATCAGCACAATGCCTAAAATAATCAACGCAATTTCCACGTATCTGTAAATCACAAAATTACGCAGGACCACTTCCATTCTCGGGATTTCTTCTGTTTTGATTTTTTGCGGCTCGTTTTGGACCAACTTTTCCGCCCTGATCATGTCATTTTCGCTGCGGGTCACAATCGTAAAACCCACGATAACTTCCAGGATCGCCACCAACACAAACGGAATGGCAACTCCTTTCCAAAAGGAGGTTTTTAAACCAAAAACGAAATAGAGAGCCATTGCCACAGCAATGACTCCGACAAGGATGAAGATATAGCTTTCAGCTTTTTCACCATTGAAATACTTGATAATCGGATTCATGTAAGAGTGGTTTTAAAGTCCAAACTGCGCCTTGATTCCCCCGATAAATGTAGCATCATCATATTGTTGGCGGTTGGTAATCAACATTTTGGCGTCTTCGCCTGCTGTATATCGCAATTGATTTTTGCCATCGGTGGCGGCTTCAAAGATCACATCTGCCACCATACTTGAGGGAGAAGCATTTTGTGCCATTGCCGGCATTGCGCCCATTAATGCACCCACGATTTTTTGGTATTCGACCATCGTGTCATCATTGCTAAAGTCAAATGATCTGCCCGAAAATTCTGTCGCGATCATTCCCGGCTCTACAATTTTCACCTGTCCTCCAAACTGTTCCACTTCATAATGCAGCGATTCTGAGATGCCTTCCACGGCAAATTTTGTCCCGTGATACAATGCACCCAAAGGGAAGGTCATTTTGCCACCGATGGACGAAATGTTGATGATCAATCCTTTTTTGTTTTGTCGGAAATGCGGAAGAACTGCTTTGGTTACGTCCAAAAGCCCGATCACATTGGTATTGAACTGACGTAAAACTTTGTCCCTGGAAAATGATTCCAAGGGTCCGTAAGCGCCGTAACCCGCATTGTTGAGCAAGACATCAATTCCTCCAAATTTTTGAATGCCTTCTTGTACCGCTTTTTCTACAGAATCCAGATCCAATACATCAAGCTTGGTGACCCATACATTTTCCAATGTGTTTAATTCGCTTTCGCTTTCCGGATTTCGCATGGTAGCGATTACGTTCCAACCTTTGGCCTGAAATAATCTGGCAGTTTCTTTTCCTATTCCGCTGCTTGCCCCTGTTATTAAAATTGTCTTTGTCATGTTGAGTAAATTTTAAATTCTGGGACAAAGTTGAAGTTATCTGCCTTCTGACGGGTAATACAAATTCAGGTTGTTAGTATACTTTTTGCGGATTGCCGACGGGTAATTATTTCCGGGTCTTGACCGTCGAAATGTTAATCGATAAAAAATGTGAGGGTAAAAACAGAGAATGCCAAGACTGGGATTTTTCTATAAAAGGGTTATCAATTTGTATCTTTGACCATGGAAATCTTACAACAACCTTCCATTCATTTTTTTGGAATTCGGGTGGACGAGCCAATGACTACGCTCACTGACTTGGTGGTTTCCGCGGTTTGCTTTTATGCTTTTTATACCCTCACAAAGAAAAAACTACCAGGCCGTACCCAACTCTATTTCAGGTACTATTTTCTTTTAATGGGAATTGCAACTTGCCTCGGAGGCCTAGTCGGACATGGGTTTTTATACCTGTTAAGTTTTGGGTGGAAATTGCCCGGATGGATCACAAGTATGCTTTCAGTGGCGCTGATTGAGCGATCTGCCATCCAACATGCCAAGCCATTAATCAAACCAGGAATCGGAAAATCCTTCCTGATAATCAATGTGTTTGAATTGGTCATTATAATGACGATCACAATGATAACGCTTGATTTCGCATGGGTTGAATTTCATTCCGGATACGGACTTTTGGGAGTCGTTGCTCCTTTTCATGGTTGGGTTTACTATAAGACCCGGGATCGGGGGAGTGCATTCATTTTGTTGGCCGTTGGGCTCGCCTCTGTCGCTGCCCTGTTCTATATGAATAAGGTATCGCTTCATACCTGGTTCAATTACCTTGACATCAGTCATACGATGATGGCAATCGCTGCTTTCGTTTTTTACCTGGGAGCACTTAATCTGAATAAGCCAATGAATAGGAAGAATCGAAGCATTTTGCCTCAGCATGTTGCTTGAATCTTTGTGGGTTATTAAAAAGGTCCGTGTGGACACAGACCTTGGTGAATGGAAAGACCGGAGAGGAATTTTATTTCCAAATAAACAGATTGCTTCGAGGTTGAATGATCCTACTAACCTTAGCTTTCGTCTAAACTTTCGCATCCGATAATTATCGGATGACGAAAAAAAAAGACGGCCCATGAGCTTTAACTTAATTTCCAGCTACTCTTTGACCTTCCTTTCGATAGTTAAGAACGGGGCCTTCAGCAAATACCAGAAGGTCTGTTTCCTTTCTTCCTCAAACTCTTGCAGGCCAAACTTGATCTGATCTGCAGGTTTGTATTTGAATGTTCCAAAGATTCGGTCCCAGAGAATGAAGATGTCGGCAAAGTTCGAGTCGGTGTAATTCTGGTCCTGATCGTGGTGAATCTTGTGCAGATTTGGTGTGGTGAAGATCAATCCTGCCGTCTTGTCCAGCCAGACCGGAAACCGGAGATTAGAATGCTCCAGGATCAGAAAAGGAGTGAGGACCAGAAAATAGAATCCAATGGTGAACGAATCCAATCCAAAAATAACGGCACCTAAAATAGGTGAACTGCCAAACCAAAAGAATGTTTCGATCGGATGTGCTCTGAAATAAGTGGAAGAATCCATCGAAGTGTCACTGTGATGCACGCGATGAAAGCGCCAGAGAATTGGGAATCTATGCGATGTCCGGTGAAACCAGTAAGTGACCAAATCAATCATCGCCAGTCCGAGAAGAAGCTTCAGCCAAAGAGGAAGCTCAATCAGATAAAACAACCCGACTTCATTATGATTGAACCACTCGATAGTTAAAACAGTAACGCTTGCCCAGAAAAGATTCCCGATCAGAAAGAGGACTTGAAACAGAAAACTATTCAAAAAATGATACCCTCGTCTTTGGAAAGGAAACTGGGTGCTGAGGATTTGTTCCAAAGTAAAAAACACTGCAATCAATCCGATCACGATATAATTCAGGTCGATGGACAGTAGGTATTCGAGAGTTTCCATTTTGCTTTACCAGAATTTAATCTATTTCACCCACCAGAATTGTCACTCCTCCCGATGCGAAATTTCCAAGATCTCCGGTCGTGGCAGTGCCTTCCGGCGAAGAAAGCGCAGTTTGAAGTTCTTCCGTATTTTTGAAATACAACTCAGCCATTCGGTAATTGGAAGGTTTTATTCCATCCAGTCCTGGAAGGAATTTGGTGGTTTCAGCTTTTACTGTTCCATTGATTTTACCAACCAAAGGCATATGCGTATTGAAATAATAAGCTTCGAATGCAGTTGGATCAACAGGATGACCATAAAGAACCGTTAATTTGATCATGAGTTTTGAGTTTAAGTTGGTAGAATATATCTGTTTTATTTCTTTTTGAACAGCAGTTCCCCTACTTCATGATCCACAGGATCGAGGCTATTGAGGTAGAGGTAAAGTGCTTCCAGGTCCTGATCCGACATTCTTGAAAATGGCCCCCAGTGCATCGGTGAGATCTTGATTTGCCTGCCTTTTCGGAATCTTTCCTTCCACTCCTCCACGGTTTTGAATTTTGACAAGGCGCTGTTTGGATGAGGGGTAATGTTGGGAGATCGTACCCACAGTTCAGGATCATCTCCCACCGCCAGGTGAAATTCCGGATTGGGCTCAAATTCCGATCCTCCGGCATATTCCGCACCGATGGCTTCAAAAGTGCTTGGATCAAATTGGGTATGACATCCCACGCAATTGGCTACATATCGCGCCAGATATTCACCTCTTTGGATCGTTGCTTCCATGGGAGGCGCGGTTGGCGCAGGAGTTGGATTTTGGATAGGTCGGAAAGGGGGAGCAAAAGTTCTGACTGCCTTACCCATAAAAGTCCATTCCGCAGGCGGAACCTTGTTTTCGAGGGGCTTCATACTTCTCAAATAAGACACGACCGCCACCAGATCTTCATCTGCCATGTTCCAAAAGGGCATTAATAAGGATAGGGATGCGATTCCACTAGGCCGGACAGCATGTCTCATCATCCTAAAAATCTGCCCGTCTGTATATCGCCCAATGCCAGTTTTGGGATCAGGAGTCAGATTGGGAGTGTACAAAACCCCCAATTCTCCCAAAGGAAAAGCAACTCCTCCTTTCAAATGAGTTGGCTTGCCTGCATCCGCAGCGATCATATCTTCTATGCTGGAGACATGACAATTGGAACAATGGGCTGGTCCGTGAACGAGATACCTGCCTCTTTCGATGACGGAGGAATCCGTGCTTACCTGAAGATCGGGGTAAGGAATGTCATATGTTTTATCCCAGGACAGGTTAACAAAAATGACGAAGGCTCCAATCAATACAACGAGGAGGATCAGAATACCGAAAATGATTTTCTTTACCATGAGTATTGGGTTTAAAGTTTAATTGAAAGGTCATTTTTCAGGTTACTTTTTATTCCATTGAAACACAATCTCAGTCAGAAAAAGGGGGATGGCCCAGTAAATCCAGATTTGAGTCTGTCTTTGTCCTATGAAATTTCTCTTTTCTACAAAGCAGGCGTGCTTTGTATCCCTTGGAAAATCACAAAACCAAACTTTGAGAAATAGCAATCCTCAGGCAGAATAACTGGCCAAGGATTCCTTGGCGGACTTGAAACTGACACCCAGTTCTCTTTCTGCAAGGGTTTTGGAATAGACGATTTTAGATTTTCCGGCAGGTTCCTGATTATTCAGCATCATCGTAATGTCTGAGACTGGATAGGTTTCGCTGGTCAGGAGGTAGTTATTGCCGTGAAGTCCCTCGGTGGTTGCTGCCTGAAAAATGCTTTCCGCCACGTCTGCCACATCTACCAGTGCAAATTGAACATCCTTGTCATAAAACATCTGGAAGAAAGGATCAGGGGCAATCTTGTTTTTGAATAGAAACTGGATGCCTGTTGAAGTTGAATCTTCTCTGGCGGATAATGATTTTCCCGTCACCATCACCGGAGAAACGGTGACGATTTCAAAGTCCAAATGGGAGTGCGTGTCGATGAATTTTTCAACTGTCCGTTGGGCAATGAATTTGGCCTGACCATAAGGGTGACTCTGCTCACTGAAAAAAGGAGTATCTGATTCATTGAAAGGATCATCTGGAGTTTTGCCTCCTGCGGGAAGCGGGAAGTTGGTGTTGAAAGCTGCAACAGATGCCAAAATTACTACCTTTTTAATTCCAGGTGTTTTCTGAATTGCCGCAAGGAAATTCTCGGTTCCTTTGATAGTCGGGTCCAACAATTCAGTTTTGGGATCTTTTACCGCCAACTGGAAAGGGGTGCCGCCATGGATCACGATTTCGCAACCCTTCAGGAAATCATCGAGTTCTGATTTATTCTCAACATCGAGTTGGACGATCTCCAGATTTTCCGAGTTGGGGAGTTGTCTCAGATGCTGGTATTTTTCTTCTTTGGATAGATCAGTCGTGGAGACTTTCACCTGATATCCTTCCTCCAAAAACTTCCTGGTGTTATGGCTGCCTATGAAGCCCGAACCACCGATGATGCCTGCTGTTTTCATGTTAGATTTTGTTATTGGTTTTAAAAAATCAGGAGTCTTTCTCTTGCTTGGTATAGATTATGAGTCTAATTATTCATACATCACATGAATTTCTAATTCGATTTCGATTAAAAACTCGGGCAAGGCCAAGCCTTTGACTTCCAGCCAGGAACCGCTTGGTATAGATGGAATTTCTATAGCCCGCATGTTCTAAAAAAGCCTGCATATCTGTGGTAAATACATTTTCTACCACCACATCGTCAAAGGTGCAGCCATAATGCTTCAGCACTTTTTCCAGATTAGAAGAGCAACTCTTCATCTGTTGAAGAAAATCACCCACCGCAGTCGGTCCGCCTTCATCATCCATGCTGACAGCGCCGGATACTTTGATACTGTTTCCAATCCTGACTGCGTGGGAATAACCGTAGGCCTTTTCAACCTCAGGTCTGAGGAAGAAGTATTCGGGTTTTTCTGATTTCATGTTTCTAAGTTTTCTGGTTTCCAAAAAAATAAATTGGAGACTGAGGAGACATTTTACAAAGGCTCCTTATTTCCAGAATGAATAGGGAAATGACGGGAGGAACTTACTTTTCCTTCGAGTCACTATTGCTGATATCTCTTACGCAGAGGTATTTTCCGTCACGCTTTTCCCATATTGCCATATACTTACCTGTGGAAATTACTTTACCGGAAGCATCCATTCGAGTGGTTTTACCCACTTCAGTGACGGTGTTTTCATCACCAAAAACATCCAAAACTTCGTATGAAACAGTAGATCCTACAGGTTTGGATGCCATGCCCGTCTCAAGTTCCTTTTGAATGGCAGGCTTGCCGACAGCCATTGGAGCCCCGCTACCCATACTCACTGCATCGTCAGTATAGAAAGCGAGCAAGGCAGCGACATCGCCGGCATTATCAGCAGCACCCCAGGCAGTTTCCAGAGCTTGGATTTCAACTTGGATTGCATTCATATCCGGTGCTGTTTCTACAGGTTCCGCCGCAACCTCGGGAGTAGCCGCTTCTTCCGGAGCGGGACTGCAGGCAACACTAAAAAGAGAAAGAGCGATATAGGCGATCGCTATGCGGAAATAGGTTGGATTGTTCATTTTTTTAGTTGTTTAATGCCTACTCTGATCGGTTTTCGGCTTACCCGTTTTTTAATTTTTGGTCGAGATTAGTTCCACTGCTCAATCGTCTTGGTTTATTATCGGTAGATGGTCGAAACACGCATAAGCATTTCCGCGCATGACATCGAGGGACTGAATTCGCTCTGCATCTCCAAGAGGAGTGAGCTGAGGAAAAGAAAATTGAGTCATTGTTTTGGGGTGAGAACAGACCAGATGTTTTGAAAAATTCTGCGAGTATTAAACTACCCTGATTTCTGCTTATCAGAATGCCCGCTGGGACAAACGTATAGTTTTATTGTCCTGATGCAGGGGAAAAATTTCCGGGGAGAATTTAAAAAATCAACTGTCTCGGCAAAAATCAGGACAAACAATTTCACTCTATAAACGAAGGGTTTGATTCAGGATTTTTGCCATATGTGAATCCTTAAAGATGCAAGTATGGTCCATCAAATTTCGACAGACTAGCTTCCGGCCAGTTTTGCCTTAAAAGAAAAGAGACGGAATGCGACACCGCTGAATTCCATCCCTTTCGTAGGACTTCTAATTTAAATTCTTTCCTAAGCACGGGTTGATGAGCCCGTCGTACCAAGTCGAAGGGAAAAGGTTTCAAAATATTATTTTGGGATGAGTAATCAAGGGGATACAGATATTTTGCAATGTAGGTCCAGGCCAAGTGAAGGATTTTGTTCCTTCTTTTTTGGCTGTCTTTACGATCGATTGGAAATTCGAAATCGGGGTTTGCCTTTGAAATCGGTTTTTTAATGGGTGTGATCAGCCCGGTGTTTTTTCAGGATATCTTCGCCAAAATCATTTCCATTTTCTCTCCAGATCGTGTGGATGTGATTTGCATTGTCGAGGAAGCCCACGTTGTCATATTCGATCATGAAGTCAGGGCTATGGATGATGTAGTAATGCGCTTTCATGGGTTCGTAGCTCCCAATCCAGGCGAAATAGACCTCATTCATTCCATTCTCATGGAGAATAGCCAGGTATTTCTCTGCCTTCTCATGCTCCAGATTTCCAACGTATTCCTCGATGAGGTAGTGAAGAATTTTCTTTTGCTCAGGCGTCAGATCCGAACCTTTGATTCCTTGAAATTCGCTTAACCATTGTGGGCGTTCCGGGCTCGTGATGATATCTCCCGGGACTTTTCCTTCCAAAGTTGCTTTGGCTTTTTGCTCCTCATTGAGTGCATTGATCAGCCAAAATCCGTAATCCTCCTCTTTGCTGAGTGGTCTCAAACCTGCGTATTGGGTTACTTCGACGATAGCCGGGTCAGAACCAAAAAACAGCGGCGTCATGCTAAATTCATCTCCGGCCACGGTGAGATTGAGGGAGATATGATGCCCTTCAAATTTCAATCCCCAGATTTCATTGGTTGCGGGATTTCCGGCAATGGCCACGTAATAGTTGCCGTAGTCCCAGTTCAGCTTTCTGATGAATTCCATACTCCCTGCAGTGATCTTTCCCTGCTGAAACTGGATTTCAAAAATCTCATGCAGAATGTCATCTACCTGCATAATCGCGAAGGTTTTCAGATAGCCCTGCGAACTCATCACGCTCGATAAAATCTTATGAAACTTGATTTTGCTTTCTTCCGAAAGATCTCCAAACCGAAGCCCGGATCGAGCGGAAAGTCCGATTGGAAGATTGGTCCATTTGGTCCGGGCGCTGTCTTCAAAAACCAACTGGACGTTGGCTTTTTCTTCAGCTCTCAAGGATGATACAAACTCATTCGTGACTTTAGTAAGGGTTTTGGCTGATTGAGACAGAGCCGTAAAGGAAGCAAGAAGTAAGAAAGAAATTAATAGGGCGAAGGTTTTCATAAGGGAGTGATATCATTAGAAGTAAATAAATGAAGGGTGAGGCTGAATAAATACAAAAAACCAGCAAAGCTAAAATCCTTCAAAAGCTGGCACAATAAAGGAGATCAGCCAATAGCATGGATTGAGGTAAGTATTCAGGATGTTTCCTTTGGTGTTCATCAATGGAAAGAGTTAACTCACAAAGCTTTCCCATCTAAAAACTTCCGGAGGAAAAACCGGTAAAAGGTACTAAAATTCTGAAATTAGACGATCTCTCTAAATTCCTGGATTTGAATAATTGGTGCCTTCAATGTAATAACAAAATCCAACTTTTAGGATAATCCTATTTTTAAAGGAGAAACAACGCGGGAAAAGCAATTTCTTCAAAAGGCGAAATAGCTAAATATTGGAGCTGAATCGTGGTTGAGCCGGATTCTCCTGTATTTTGAGCGATGATCTCCGATTAAAATGATGCCTTCGTCAACAATGATTTTGACACTATTTGCTGGAATCCCTATACCCCAACTTCTCATTTTAGTCCTTCTTGGGTAGCTCTCATAGGAGGTTTAAAAGATGCGGTTCAGAGCATTTTCTCATTAAAAATATATTTATTTGATGTTGGAAAAAATAAAAAAAATCAAGGGCCACATTACCCCAACCTAGGACGAACTGCATGAATTTTTTCCCCAACTGCATGGATTATTTTTCGAAGAAAGAATTATGTTTTTACTTCTTCTAAAGCAGTACTTCACCCAGGTGCCCCGAGTAGGTGTTTAATTTTTTTTAAGATTATCTTATTGATAATAAATAATATATTACATCATTGAAAATTATTTTTAAGTATTAAACTCCAATAATTAGGAGACTGAAATTTTATTCTGTTTTGGCAGTCGTGGCCATCTTGATAACTCGTAGTTAGCAATATCTATTAACTTTAATAACATGAATCATGAAAAAACTCGTTATATCTCTCTATTTAACACTTTTCACTTTTTATTTGAATGCACAGACTGTTTCAAGCGAAGAAATGAAGCTGTATAACATGCTAATGGATTATCGGAGAAACATTGGCCTGCCAACTATTCCACTTTCTAAATCGCTTACTCTTGTAGCTCAATGGCACACCTACGATCTAGTGGTAAATAAGCCTGACACTTTTGCTAATTGTAATCCGCATAGTTGGTCAAAAAATGAAAAATGGTCTTCCTGCTGTTACACTTCTGATCATGCTCAAGCAAACTGTATGTGGAAAAAGCCGTCTGAAATCACAAATTATCGAGGTAATGGGTTTGAAATTGCACATGGAGGTTCTAATGGATACATAGCTACAGCCGTGTCTGCATTTAATGGATGGAGAAATAGTTCTGGGCATAATGCAGTAATTATTAATAATGGAAATTGGAAAACCCCATGGCAGGCTATTGGAATAAGTATTCGAGGAGGGTACGCTGTGGTGTGGTTTGGCAATGAACGTGATACACAATAACCACTATAAATATATTCTTATAAAATTCTTTAGTTATGAAAAATCGAAATTTATTCCATTCAATCGAGTTTTATGCGGTGGAGTTTAATACCCTCGGGAAACTACTAAGATATAAAAGAGCAATCATAGTTGGTTTTGTATTACTATTTTCTTGGAGTTTTTCAAATGGGCAGACAATTCAATATGGAAAATCTGTTTACGATTTTGTCAGTAATCACCCGATACAAGCAGAACCCAAGTCTACTCACACTTGGTTAGTTTCGGATAAAGCACAGGTTTATAGTTATGATGTTGATGTTCGGGTCGTAAATTTTCCTTCTAATCCAAATCGGTCCTGGCTTTATTATTTTTCACTTCAGGTAAATTTCACAGATCATGACGAGTGGTCTCATGGAGGAATACAATACGCAAATGCCGCAGAATTTGCAAACAGCAATAATCAAGGAGTGAATTGGGGAGGAGGATCTGATTGGGCTGGATATGGAGGAATTGGAAGAACCAATGTGCCCTATACTTGGGAAATTGGTAAATGGTATCGATACAGAGTATGGAGGCTCAATAAAAATGAAAATGGCCTTTGGGAATGGCTATTTACAATTCTAGACTATCAGACTGGGAATGAAAGACAGATCGGAATAGTAGTAACCAAATCTGATTGGATAAAAAGTGCAAATGTTTGGATAGAAACTGGGTATGGTGTTCAATGCGAAACTGATAGAGCAACTGTACAATGGAGAAACCCAAATTTCAAATCAACGAGTGGAGGTTTTGTTCCAAGTCAAGGAGTCGCAACTTATAATGGAACTTGTTCAGGAGCAAACAGTACGAATCAAGGACTCATGTCTTCTTCACCGCTGGTATGGTTTCAAACAACGAATTCTAGCAGAACTGTAATGCCAAATCAAAGGCTATGGTAAATTTTAATAAATAGATACTTGCGTATTATTATTTAATGTCCAGCTTTATTTTAATGAATGAATAAATTCAGTACTAAACTAGAATTCAACTTGTGGATCCATTAACTTATTGAATTAATAAAATGATATTTATAAGCTACTCTCATCATGATATTGAAAAGGCAAAAGAATTATCAAGAGCTCTGGAAAGTTCGGGGTTAACTGTATGGTGGGATAGGAATATTCCCTCAGGCAGAACATTTGATGATGTAATAGAAGAGGCACTAGGTGGAGCACATTGCGTAATAGTGCTTTGGTCAAAAAATTCTGTAAAAAGCGAATGGGTCAGAAATGAGGTGCAGGATGGTGTTGACAGAAAAATATTAATACCCGTATTGATTGAAAATGTGAAAATTCCACTCGCCTTTAGAAGAATTCAATCGGCCAATCTCGTTGAATGGGCAGGGGATGTCAACTCAATAACTTTTCAGAATTTGGTGGAGGATGTAAAAAGAATATTATCGCAGGACGGCAATAATACTTTTGTCAAAGGAAGAAAAATATTACCGAATGAAAGTCTAAGTACATCTGATCAATCATTGACCAATTTTAAACAAGATTTAAATCAAAGGACAAGTAAATCCTATTTTGGTAAAAAGTCTATTTTAATAGTATTTCTAGTACTTATTTCTATTTTTATTATTGTATTTTTTGTTATAAAAGATTTTGGAGGTGTTTCAGATTCAAGAAATAATAAATATAGCACTGAACAAATAGGTGGTAAAATTTGGATGACCCAGAACATGGATTATGAAGTTTCCGGATCTTCCTATTTTCCAGAAGTTACTTCTCAAGAAATGAAGAAAAAGTATGGTCGACTTTATACATGGGAAGCAGCTAATGAAGCTTGCAAATTGTTGGGCGTTGGTTGGCGTTTGCCCACAAATAACGACTGGGTACACCTAATTAATACTATTGGATCTGGCCCAGAGTTTTTTCAAGAATCATTAGAGGGAGGGAATAGTGGATTTTCAGCAGTACTTGGGGGCTACCTTCATTCTGATGGTGGTGGCGGTTATCTTGGAAAATATGGTAATTATTGGAGTTCAACACGTGGAGATGGATTTGATGGCAATGAAAATGCTTGGGTCTATGCGTTCAGCGGGGAGTCTGGATTGCATCGACGAGGAGATAATAATCTCAACTTCAGGTTTTCATGCCGTTGCGTAAAAGACAAATGATTTGGGAGTTTTTCATTAATTCCAAACACCAACTTTCCCTTGGTAATCCTTTCGGAGAGGTTTTTAAAATTTTTGGAACATAGAATTCCCAATTTAAATAGATTTAAGAATTCCGACTCAGGACTTATATCGTAGATTTCTTTCCTACGTTACGCATTATTTTCCGAAGGAATATTCGGTTCGTAAATGCTGGAAACTCTTAGTGATTTAAAATAACCAAGAAGAATCCAGGCTTTTTCATTTTTGCTATGCCAAAGAATTTAACCTTACTTACTCAAAATAAACGGTTTGTCATCCAATGATAAACTCAAGGTTTCTTCTGCTTTTCATCTTTGCAACAGCTTCTTTAGTATGCAAAAGTCAGGAAGTCAAAATCTCACCAATTCCGTATTCATTAGATCAGTACCTCACAAATATTGTGGGAATGTGTCAGGATGAGGACGGTTTTATCTGGCTTGCTGACAATTACAACGGCCTTATCAAATACGATGGATCTTATAAAAAATACTACAAAACTGATCCCAACAATTCCAATACACTTTTTTCAAATCGACTTGAAACCATCACATCCGGCAAGGGGGGTATCATCTGGATTGGTAGTGCCCAAAACGGTCTGGATCGATTTGATCCCGGTAGCGAGGCTTTCACTCATTACCAACACGATACAAATGAACCTTCAAAGCTTATCGATGATAATATCAGTGCGCTATTAGAAGATCGTGACGGTACACTTTGGGTAGGGACAGGGAAAGGATTAGACATCCTAAATCAGAAAACCGGAAAGTTTGTGCCGGTTGTAGCTCATTCTCCTGCAGGGATTTTGCTGAATAACGCTGATGTTAGAGTAATTTATGAAGATCGGACAGGTACTATTTGGATAGGTGCCGGCAATCCTTTCGTTAGAGAAGATCATCCCTCTTCAGGATTGTATAAGATTGAAAAAGAGTCGGGATCGATCACCCACTTCAGGCATGAATCTGAGGATCAAAAGTCGCTCATCGGCAATCGGATCCGGGCTATGTATGAAGACAGTAGGGGTAACTTTTACGTAGGAACAGACGGGGACGGACTCCATATCATGGATCGGGCACAAGGTACTTTTCAACGGTTCCCCAATGTTCCTGATAATCCAAATGCACTATCCCGTCCGCCCGTCAATCCCGCCGCTCGTTTTGCAGTGGATCACATCACCTTCATTAATGAAGATTTTCAAGGGAACATTTGGATCGGAACCTATGCCGGAGGGATCAACCGGTACAATCCGAAATCAAAGACCATGGAGTTTTTTGGAACATCCGGTACCGGGTCACATCATCTGGAGAAGAATGACTTTTGGACCATGCTAAAGACCAGGGACGGTCTTCTTTGGATTTCAGGTTGGGAACCACAAACGGAAAATCAGGTTTTATTTCAAGTCTCAACGCTTCAAAACCAATTTGAGCATACAGAAACCGGCATCAGGGTGATCACTTTTGCCCATGGGTCCAATAATGAGATTTGGATTGGGTCAGAAAAGGGTCTCTTTGGTAGGGACCAAGATGAAGGAACCGCAGATTTTTTCTCGTTTGTTCAACGTACGGTAGGTTCAAAATACATTACAGATTTAAGTTTTGACGTGCAGGAAAATTTATGGATTACCACGCTTGGAGGGCTTTACTTTTTTGATAGAAAGACAATGAGCTCCACTTTCCTCGGGCTAAATGAGAAAGACATGGAAAGCCTATCCTCCTTTGCGACTATTTCTGTGTTGCCCCGAAAGGACGAAACTGTTTGGATAGGCACCAATAATGGCCTTGATGTACTGAATACAAAGACAGGAAAGATCAATCGTTATAAGCATAATCCTGATGATTCAAAAACCCTCAGTGGCAATTCTATTTCAGATCTTTTTCAAGATTCGAAGGGAAATATCTGGGTGGCCACAAATAAAGGACTTGATCTTTATGAGTCGGATTCCGGGGATTTCAAACGTATATTAAGTAAGGCAGGGGCTTCTATCATCAGTATTTTCGAGGATAGCGAGCAAAGAATTTGGGTCAATTCCCATAGATCAGGACTCTTTTTGTTCGATCCTAAAACTGAAGAATTTAACCCCTTTTATGATGTCTCTGGTTTGATCACCGATCGGATGCTGATCAAGGGAATGGTGGAGGATGAATCGGGATTTTTGTGGCTGAATACGGATATAGGATTTATAAAGCTGGAGCCCGAGACAAGGGAGGCCGTCTTGTTCGGGCTAAGTTGGAAACGAACCTCAGAGAATAATTTTAATTCGGTCAGGACTTTTTTTTCCAAAAAAGGAGAAATTTTCACCGGAGATGCATCCGGATACTTCCACTTTTCTCCTCAGGGTCTCACGGATCAATACTTGGCGCAACCAATTCCTTACTTTACCAGATTTTTTCTAGCCAATTCAGAACTTGTTCCCCGGACCAACAAAATCTTACCCTTTCACTTA
>JBILPR010000167.1:0-9177 GCA_044373795.1 Algoriphagus sp.
ATAAGAGTCAGCTTTGGGCAATTGAGATCAAGCGAACTCTGAACCCCAAGCTTTCCAAAGGCTTTTTAAATGCCGTCGTAGATGTGGAGGCAACGCATCGATTTTTTGTCTATGCAGGGAAAGAGAAGTTTCCTTTGGGAGAAAATACGGTGGCAATAGGAGTGGCAGATATCATGAAAAAAATCAAGGAAGACTTTTGAAGCCTTCCTTGAATCCCTTTTGTCAATCCATAATCACATTTAGAGGAAAATAAATTTGTCCAGGCCTTTTATTGGTAACCTCCCATTTAATTTGTTTTGTGGCTGGGAGATAAGTGACTTTAATATCATGGATAGTTCTGGAATAAGCACTTAGAATCGTACCTGTAAATATATTCTCACTGATCTTAATAAGAGAGATAGTAACTTCCTCAGAGCTACAGTCCATTCTTCGTCCATCGAGTTGAACCCCGCAATGTTCACCTTTAAAGCTGGTGGGAGTGGTTCCACGGATGGCATTTTTAGAGCTTAAATAAATTTCAAAATTATCTCTCCCATCACCTAAGCTCCATCTATAGGTTCCTGAGATATCTTGGGAGAAAGCATTCATAGAAAAGAGAAGCATGAAAATAAGAATTATAGGCTTTCGTGACTTAACCATAGAATCAAATTGAATCATAAAAGAATTTCGGTGATTTTTCCGGTTGCTAAATCGAAAAAGATAATCAAACCATCGTCAAGTACGATTTCGCCATTAGAAAGAGTGATGAAGATCCTCCGGGAGTTTTCATCTTCCAGATAATCTATATCATTCAAAAAGCTTGGAAATATTTTTTCTACAAGGGAATAATGATCTCCAACTTTGATAAAACTCTCGCCATTACCTATGGAGAATTTGCCGTCTTTAAACTGGAAATCGCTCAGCATTCCTTCAAGAAAGTAGAGGTTATTTCCTTCATAGGAAATCAGTCGAGCCATTTTTTCGTCGATTTCAAAGTAATAGTCCTCGTTTTTATCAGGATTTGGAAATTCCTTTAAAAACTCAGGCAGAGCCGTGTTAAAGAATTTAAATTCCTTTTGGGGTTTATTGGAAGATTTAAAGGTTAGGAAATTGAAGTCAAAAGTTGGGACTGATGTATCCTCTCGATAGCCTGGAATTTGGCAAAAAGAATCAAAAGTGATGGCGAATACCATTAGGATAGGAAAAAGGGAGAATTTCATTTTTGAAACATAAAATTTTAAATCGTCTTCCCTTGAACGTATTATTAATATTAGTATTCTACAAACTATTTTTATCAGGAAAGAATATATTTAAAAATCAATACCCGATATCGGGTATTTTTTGAGGGTTTTCGATCTCGATAGGATTCCCTATTTTTGTGGCAATCCAAATTTAGACTATGACCCGAGCCGAGCTTTTCTCCCAGATCCAGAAAAAATCATCTTTCTTATGTGTGGGTTTGGATCCCGATCTGGCAAAGATTCCGGCTCATCTGAAATCAGAGCCTGATCCGATCTTTAGCTTTTGCAAAGAGCTCATCGAGCAGACAGCGGATTTTGCAGTGGCTTACAAACCAAACATTGCTTTCTTCGAGGCGCTTGGACCGAAAGGATGGGAGAGCTTGCAGAAAGTTCTGGATGTGATCCCAAAAGATATTTTCAGCATTGCAGACGCCAAGCGAGGGGATATCGGAAATACCTCTAGCCTGTACGCAAAGGCATTTTTTGAAACCATGGATTTTGACTCGATCACCGTAGCACCTTACATGGGTAAGGACAGCGTTTCGCCTTTTTTGGAGTTTGAAAACAAATGGGTAATTCTGTTGGCTTTGACATCCAATGCAGGTTCTTCTGACTTTCAGTTGATCAAAGACGAAGCAGGCAAGCCGCTTTATCAATCAGTTTTGGAGAAAAGCCAGGAATGGGGAAGCCCCGAAAATTTGATGTATGTGGTCGGAGCTACTCGTGGCGAACTGATTGGAGAAGTCCGGAAGCTTGCTCCGGAGCATTTCTTCTTGGTTCCGGGAGTAGGTGCGCAAGGTGGAAGTCTGGGCGATGTAGCCAAATTCGGGATGAATTCAACCTGTGGTTTGCTGGTCAATTCCAGCCGTGGAATTATCTATGCTTCCTCTGGAAAAGACTTTGCGCAAGCAGCCAGAAAAGAAGCTCAGATCCTGCAAGTAGAAATGAAGGGGTTGCTGGAGAAATATTTGTGAGGCAGTTGACCTTTGAGGTTTTCAAAACCTCGAAGGTCTCTTAAGAGAGATTTTTAAAGTTGATTTACCCTTTAATCAAACCCAAAAGCGCATTTACCACTTCTTCCCGCTTTTCTTCCGAAGTGCTGAAATATCCAATCCGGTTCTCTTCCAGATCGTCGATTAATTCGCTCAGATCCCAACCGTTTTCCAGATATCTCTTTATTTCAGGGATGTATTTCAAGTATTCCAGAAAAACGCTTTCCTCAACTCCCTCCATATTTTTCACCCCGACCGGATCCCAGTCTACTAAAACCTCATTGATCTTATATTCAAGCGGTTCGAGCGTATCTAACTCTTTTTGGATTCGTGGATTGAGTGTTTTCATAGGTTGAATTTTCACCCAAGATATAATTTGAATTTTAGAATCCGGTTCTTTAAATTCAATAAACTTTTAGGTAAAACTTTTATGAATTTCAGAGAAGACTTTTTACAACTCGTCTGGAAGTATCAATACTTCGACAAGAAAAACCTTCGCACCAGCGAGGATGAAAACCTGCAAATCGTGCAAGTTGGTTTTCATAATCTCAGCGAAGGACCGGACTTTCGGGATTCCATCGTCATCCTCGACGGGGTCACACTTCATGGCCATGTGGAAGTTCATAAGCTTGCCAGCGAGTGGAAGCAGCATGCGCATGGCGGCGATCCGGCTTACAATTCTGTCGTCCTTCATGTGGTCTGGGAAAACGACAAGGAAGTCCTGCGAAATGACGGAACTCCCATGCCGACCCTTGAACTGAAAGGGAAAATATTCCTGCATATCTGGAGGAATTATGAGCAAATGCTGGACTACAAAGCCGACTTGCCCTGTGCACATGCGCTGAAATCTGTTCCCGATATTATTCGATTTTCAGCTTTGGAAAAATCGCTCGTTGAGCGTCTTCAGGAGAAATCAGGCCTGATTCTTGATCTTTTGGATCAGACCAAAGGCGACTGGGAAGAAACAGCGTATCGTTGGCTTTTTAATTGTTTTGGATTCAAAACTAATAGTCAACCGATGGCGGAATTGGCGGTAAAGGTTCCATATAAAATCCTCCAAAAGCATAGAAACCAACTTCCTGCACTCGAAGCCATTCTTTTGGGTCAGGCGGGTTTGCTGCCCGCTCAATCCGAGGAACCTTATGCGCAGCACCTGATTAAGGAGTATGATTTTTATCAGAAAAAATACGGGTGGGAATCTCCGATGCTGCGACAGCATTGGACGTTCATGGGCGTTCGGCCGAGTAATTTTCCTTCTCTCCGGATCGCCCAACTCGCATCTATTTTGTCCAACGCTCCCGGTTTGCTTCAGGCGGTGATCGAAGATTCGAGAGATTTCTCCAGCTTTAAGAAATTGCTTCAGGTGAAGCCCGGAGATTACTGGCAATACCATTTCAACTTTGGTAAGCCCTCTGAAAAACAAGCCTCAAAAGGCATTTCAGGGACAGTTTTGGAATTATTGATTCTCAATTTTGTGATCCCGCTTTGGTTTGCCTATGGACGATATTTTGAGCAGCCGGAGTGGCAGGAGCGTTGTTTTGACTTGCTGCAGGAGATTCCTGCGGAAAATAATTACATCATTCGGAGGTTTTTGGAGAGTGGTTGGCCAGTTAAAAATGGCTTTGATTCGCAGGGAATGATTGGCCTGTACAAGAATTATTGCCAGCCCAAAAAATGCCTTCAATGCAAAATCGCTCAAAGCCTGATAAAATCGGAAAGCAAATGATTTTTGTGTAAGCGAACGAATTCGCGTATTTTTGCCCTCCGAATTACACCAACTCATGGAAAAACCAGTAATCATTTTGGGAGCCAAAGGCATCGCCCATCCCGCTCTTGAAATCTTTAACAGCAACAGAGTCATTGTCTACGGTTTTCTGGACGAAGATGAAAAACTCCATGGGACGGAGATTAACACCGTCACTGTCCTGGGAAAAACTGAAGATGAAGGCTTTCTTAAGCTAATCGGACACAAATGCGAAGCTTTCGTAGCAGTAGACGACACCAAATACCGTAAGTTTTTGGTGGATATGCTCCTTGAAATCCGCAAAGTGCAGCCTGTAAATGCAATCCATCAAACAGCTTATGTTTCAACTGACGCAGCAATCGGTCATGGAAATTTCATCAATGCGCAGGCGACTATTGGTGCAGGCGCTGTGATCGGAAGCCATTGTATTTTACACAGCGGATCAATCATCGATCATCTGGCAACGTTGGGCGACTTTGTGCAAGTTGGCGCGGGTACCATAATCAACTCGGAAGCCACGATCGGAGAAGGAGCTTTTATAGGTTCAGGAGTGACGATTGTGTCCGGCGTTACTGTTGGTAAAAATGCTCGAATAGGTGCTGGTTCGGTGGTTATTTCCTCCGTTGGAAATGGAGAAACAGTTTTCGGAAACCCGGCGGTGAAGGTGAAATAAAGAAATACGAATTACGAATTACGAGGGGCTGAATTCAGAATGCTGAAGTTTGAAAAATCAATCTGATGCTCATCTTCGGTCTTCCGCCCTCGGACTTCCGTCCAAAAAAATTAAAAGAATAACGAACATCGAATAACCAACATCGAATGTCGAAGGAGCAAAATCCGAAATCATAAATCTGAAATTTCTGACACCCTGCCGAAACAGGGCTACCGTTATGGAAAACAACAATTACAGCATCCTGCTTTACTACTGCTATGCCGCCATCGACAATCCGGAGGTATACAGAGAGGAACATCACCTGTTCTGCGTCGAAAACAACATCCGAGGCCGCATAATCATTTCAGACGAAGGTCTGAATGGTACAGTCTCAGGATTAGTTGAAGACTGCGAAAAGTACATGGCCTATATTCAGGCAGATCCGAGATTTGCAAAAACGGAATTCAAGATCGATTCATTCGATAAGCATGCCTTCACCAAGATTCACGTGCGATACAAGCCGGAAATCGTGCATAGCTCTCTCCGTCATTTGGATCCAAATGTGAAAACCGGAAAGCATCTCGCACCGGAGGAATTCAAAGCGCTGAAAGATCAGGAAGACGTGGTCATCCTCGACGTTCGCTCCAATTACGAGCATGAGTTGGGCAGATTCAAAAATGCAATCACGCTCGACATCGACAACTTCCGTGATTTTCCGGAGAAAGTAAAGGAACTCGAGCATCTCAAAAATAAGAAAGTACTCACCTATTGCACCGGCGGAATCAAATGCGAAAAAGCATCTGCTTTCCTACTGGAGCAAGGTTTCGAAGATGTATATCAGCTTCACGGCGGAATTATTAAATACGGAATGGAAGCCGGCGGAGAAGATTTCGAAGGAAAATGTTACGTCTTTGACAATCGAATCGCTGTGCAAGTGAATACCGTGAACCCAACGGTGATTTCCACATGTCATGTCTGCGGAACTAATTCCGATCGAATGGTCAATTGCGCCAATCCAACTTGCAATGCCCACTTGGCGATCTGCGAAAATTGCGGTTGGGAAATGGATGGTGCCTGCTCTGTTGAGTGCAAGGAAAATCCCGAAAAACGTTCGTACGACGGAACGGGCTATTACCAGAAAAATACCAACGGTTACAATCCTTACAAAGGACTTCACCGTATGCCAAATAAGGAGCAAATTCAAAAATTACATGGCGAGCCAACAAATTCCTGCCTCTGAACTCATTCTGAATTCTGACGGAAGTATTTACCATTTGCATTTGAAGCCAGAAAATCTGGCTTCACTTGTTTTTACCGTAGGTGATCCGGATAGGGTTGGTATGGTGTCCAAATATTTTGACCGGGTAGATTTCACGATGAAAAAGCGTGAGTTTATCACCCATACCGGTTGGATCGGAAATCGCCAAGTCACTGTCATGAGCACCGGAATGGGAACCGATAACATCGAGATCCTGATGACCGAACTGGATGCTCTTGTCAATGTTGATCTGGAATCCAGAACTATCAAATCCGAAAAGAAAAGCCTGCAAATCATCCGCATCGGAACTTCAGGAAGTATGCAGAAAGACATTCCGGTTGGATCGCACCTGGCTTCGAAAGCTGGAATCGGCCTAGATACCCTGATGCAGTTTTATCCGGAACTACCAAGCTCGCAGGAACTTGCAAAAGCTGTTCAGACGACGCTGGATTTGCCGTTTCAGCCGTATCAAAGTCCTGCCAGTCAGGAGCTTTTGGATAAACTCCCTTCTGATTTTTTACAGGGAATTACGCTGACTTGTCCGGGATTTTACGGTCCTCAAGGCCGTGAAGTGAGACTTCGTCCAAGAATTGACCAAATGATTGATCGGCTTGCAACACTTAAAAGTAAAGGTGAAAGGCTAACCAATTTCGAGATGGAAACTGCTGGCTACTATGCTTTGGGCGAACTTTTGGGACATCAAATGTTGAGCTTGAATGCAATCGTTGCGAATCGGCCGTTGGGTCAATTTGATCAGAATGCTGATAAAACGGTGGATAACCTGATTCGAAAAGCCCTGGAAATTTTTGTCTGAAAAACATGAGCCTTTTGACAGAAGAAATCCGGGCTGCATTAACTCATAAAATCAATCCTGTGAAAGCTGCTTTTTTGCCAAAATACTTCAAAGCAATTCCCGGAGGATATGGGGAAGGGGATTTATTTATGGGAATCAGCGTTCCGGATCAGCGGGTTGTTGCACAGATATTTTACAAGGAAATCAGCCTTGAGGAGCTTTCCGAATTGTTGAAAGATGGCTTTCACGAACCCAGAATGACGGCTTTGTTTATGCTGGTTTATAAGTATGAAAAACTCAAAGAAGATTCAGAGAGGAAGAAGTATGTTGATTTTTACCTGGCCCATCTCGATGGAATCAACAACTGGGATTTGATAGATAGCTCCTGTCCACAGATTTTGGGTTATTATTTTTTCAAAAGAGAAAAAAGCCTGTTTTATGAGTTGGCTGATTCAGGAAATCTCTGGAAACAGCGGATTGCAATGCTCAGCAGTCTGTATTGGATAAAAAAAGGAGAATTTTCAGATGCACTGGCTTTGGCAGAAAAACTCTTAAACCATCCGCATAATCTCATGCAAAAAGCTGTGGGTTGGATGCTCCGAGAGATAGGCAATCAAGATTTTGACGCGGAGTATGAGTTTCTGCGAAAGCATTACCAATCGATGCCTCGTACGGCTTTGCGATATGCGATCGAGAAATTTCCCGAGGAAATGAGGCAGGATTTTTTGAAGGGGAGGATTTAGAAATTAACCAATCCCCGTGTTGCACGAAAGATCATTTTATAAGAAATGTCGGAATTAGTTGGCAGCATTCGGTGAGTTGAAAGGTTCCTTTTTAGGTAATGACCTAGGGGATTTACGGTTTTCAACAGCAGATCAAACCGTGAAAAAAATGGGTTAGTTCTCGAAGTGAAACGAGAGAAATCCACCCATTTTTAGGGTTGATCAAGGTTTAAAATCAAATAGCCAAGGATGTTTCATAGAAAACTAAACATCGCCTATTTGAAGTAAATAACCAGGCATTAAGGTTTTGGGTTACTTTTTGGCTTCAAAAAGTGACAAAGAAAAAACGGATAGTAAGGATTGAATTGCAGAGAAAGCTCAGGTCTTATTGAAAACTTTCCATTTTTCCCTCTAAAAAACTTTAGTTAAACCCGGACTATGCATTAGGTTTCGTTATGAGGACAGTAAGTGCAATAAAATCAGGCTGTTTGGAGACTGAGGCATAGCACCGCTATGGTGAAGTCGAAAACAGCAACGTAGTGACTGATTTTGAAGCAATTACTGGCCGCAATAGAATTGCTAATGCATATTTCGGGTTAAAGGGTTAATTCTACTTACTCAATTAGAGTTAAATAGGTGTATTGTTTGAAGACTCAGAACTCACTTCAAGGTCCCTGGAAAAAGGCTTTTGATTCAGACCTTCGAGGTTCTTAAAAACCTCAAAGGTCGGGAATTATCTCGCGAAGCTTTTTTAATCCTCAATCCCATCCAACTCACTCAATTCCAGCCAAACCAATTCCAGTTCTTCCAATTCCTTATCGATCGCAAGCATTCGGTTTGACAGCATCATCAATTCGCTGTGACCGTCTGTGCCGGCAGTAATTTTATCTGTCAGATTTCCTTTTTCAATTTCCAGTTTGGCGATGTCGGCCTGAATTTTTTTGAATTCCTGCTTTTGCTTGTAGCTCGCTTTTACCTTTGGAGTTGAGGCGGAAGACTTAGCAGGTTCAGGAGTTGGAGCCACTACCGCAGCAATTGCTTTCGGAGCTGGTTTTGCTGCAGCGATTGCTTTTTGCTCTTTTTCCATCAAACGGAATTCTGTATAGTTTCCAGGGAAATCGCTGATTACGCCTTCTCCTTCAAACACAAACAAGTGCTCCACCAATCGATCCATGAAGTAACGATCGTGGGAGACGATGATCAGACAGCCTGGGAAAGTATCCAAAAACTCTTCCAGCGTATTCAACGTCATCAGATCCAGATCATTCGTAGGCTCATCGAGGATGAGGAAGTTTGGATTCTTGATCAGGACCATCAGCAATTGCAGGCGTCTGCGCTCACCACCGCTGAGTTTCTCGATTGGAGTATGCTGCTGCTTGGGAGGAAAACCAAACTGAGTCAAGAATTGACTTATCGTGATCGTCTGACCTTTGTCCAGCACAACCACCTCGGCCACTTCTTTCACAATATCGATCAATCGCTTACTCTCATCAAAGCTACTTTCTTCCTGTTTGTAATAGCCGAAAGCAGTAGTCTGACCGATGGAGATTTTGCCTTTATCCGGGTCCAATTGCCCGGTGATCATATTCAAAAATGTCGTCTTTCCTGCTCCGTTTGGACCGATAATTCCGACACGATCTTTCTTTTTGAAGACATAAGAAAAATCATCAACCAAATTTTTGTCCCCGAAGGATTTACTGATTCGGTCTATTTCTATGATTTTGTTTCCAAGTCTCTGAGCACTGACCTGAAGTTCGATATCCCGATCTTCTCGCTTCTGAGATGCTTTTTCTTTT
>JBILPR010000521.1:0-2587 GCA_044373795.1 Algoriphagus sp.
TCTGTAAAATCCCTACTTTACATCTCCATTGCCCAAAAACCTATCTTTCCTATGAAAAAAATGCTTTCAAGTCTTTTTCTGCTAACCCTTTGGGGTCAGCTTTTTGCTCAGACTCCTTTCAAAATCATCAATCTAAAGACAGAATATACCACTACCCCGTTGGGGTTGGATGAGGATTCTCCCCGCTTTAGCTGGCAGATGCTTGCAGTCGATGGTCAGAGAGGGTTGGGCCAGTCCGCTTACCAGATTTTGGTCAAAGATGAATCGGGCAAAGAGGTATGGAATTCCGGAAAAGTAGCCGGCGATGTTTCTCTTGGAATCGATTATCAGGGTTTGGCACTTCAGCCAACCACCAAATACATCTGGGATCTGACGATTTGGGATCGGGAAGGAAAGTCAGAAAAGTCTTCTTCCTGGTTTGAAACCGGGTTGATGAACCCTTCCATAGCTGCCTGGTCGGGTGCAAAATGGATTGGTGGAGGTGACGAAGACCTTGTTTTTTATTCCCATTACTTTTCTGTTTACAAACTCCAATATTCCCTTCAGCTCGATGAGGCATCAAAAACTCAGAAGGCAAGTTTTGTGTATGGGGCAAATGATACCCGACTGATGGATAAAAATAAGAACATCATGGGTGTGGAAAATGGAAAGGATCAAAGCTACATCCGGTTGGAACTGGATCTCTCCGCGGTCGACGGTTCGGAAACCGGACTTGCCAAAATCCATATTTACCGTGTTGGCTATACCAAGGATGACAAGCCCAACATGCCAATCAAAAGCCTGGAAATTCCAATTTCGGAAATCAATCTGAGTACCAAATATCAACCGCATGAGTTTCGGGTCGAGTCAAATTTTGGGGTGATCAATATCTTTCTGAAAGAATACAGCCTTACCAAAAATGAAAAAATGGGACAGGGTCCATTTGCAGGTACAGGAGTCAACCTAAACCCGGTCGGTGTGGGAAATGACTACATCAGTTTCCCGATGGTCGGGGATATTGGATTTTTCATCGAAGCTGGTCAAAAGGCAAAATTCTCAAACGTTCAGGTCAGAAACTTCCGCTTTCCTTCCAATGCACTTTTTAAAGAGGATTTGACTGGTTCAAATGATCAGAGTATTTTCTCAGGATTCGGTTCTGATGCCGGCATTCAGGTTTCTTCAGGAGGATATCTTTTGGAGGGAAAAGGAAAAAACTCCCTGATCCTCGCCGATCCCAGCAGAAATTCAGTTCCGATGCTCCGAACAACTTTCGCAGCAGAACCGAAGAAAATCACCAAAGCCAGATTGTATGTGACGGCACGGGGCATTTATGAAATGTATCTCAACGGGCAGCGGGTAGGGCAGGATTACTTCAATCCCGGCCTGACGCAGTACAACAAAACCCATATGTACCAGACTTACGATGTCACCGAACTGGTGAAGTCAGGTCAGCCAAATGCGATCGGTGCCTGGATCAGTGAAGGCTGGTGGAGCGGCAACAGTACTTTTTCGGGCGAAAACTGGAACTTCTTCGGCGACCGTCAATCGCTCTTGTCCAAGCTGGTTCTGACTTATGAGGACGGAAATACTCAGACAATCGTATCCGAGCCAGGGACATGGAAGTTTTTCAATGACGGACCGATCAAATACGGGAGCTTTTTCCAAGGGGAAGTCTATGACTCAAGGAAAGAAAGCGCTATAGCAGGATGGGCGACAGCTGTATATTCTGACAAATACTGGAAGCCGGCAGTGGAAGTTCCGCTGGAAGGAACGGCTATGATGGGAACTTTCGAGGGCAGAGGAGGGCCTACTACTTTTTCCTATGATGATTTGAAAATTGTCAGCCAATTGGGCGAAAATCCCAGAATCGTCAAGACGCTGAAACCACAACTAGTCGAGGAAGTTCGCCCCGGAGTTTTTGTCTATGACATGGGTCAAAATATGGTGGGCATTCCGCGGATTCAAATCAAAAATGGCAAGGCCGGTCAGAAAATTTATTTGCGATACGCAGAAGTGAAGTACCCGAATCTTCCGGAGCATGGAACTGAAGTGGGTATGGTCATGATGGAGAATATCCGGGCAGCACTTGCTCAGGATGTATGGACGCTGAAGGGCGGAGATGAAATCATCCAACCGAGATTTACTTTCCACGGATATCGATACCTGGAGATCACCGGAATAGAAAAGGCCGTCCCAATCGGGGAAATCGAGGGTTTGGTGATCAGTTCAATCGGAGAGATCACTTCCTCTTATAACACTTCCAACGAGCTGGTGAATAAGTTTTGGGAAAACATCACGTGGTCGCTTAGAGGGAATTTTCTTTCGATTCCGACCGATACGCCAGCTAGAAATGAGCGGATGGGCTGGAGTGGAGATATCAACGTCTTTGCAAAATCTGCAACCTACCTCGCAGACACCGATTTGTTTTTGAGAAGGCATCTGATAGCGATGCGGGATGTACAGCGGGCGGATGGAAGATTTACAGATGTGGCGCCTCTCGGTGGAGCTTTTGGAGGAACGCTCTGGGGAAGTGCAGGGATTGTGCTGCCTTGGGAAGTCTATCGTCAGTATGGAGATATTCAAGTGCTGAGGGAGCATTACGATGCTA